>JBAXPT010000153.1:0-4617 GCA_037132095.1 Actinomycetes bacterium | reverse complement strand
GCCTGCTCGAGTTGCCCCGCAACAGAGAGGAGAAGATCCTCGCGCCAAGCGCTACTCACAAGTTGAATCCCGATAGGGAGGCCGGAGGGCGAGATATTCGTAGGCACTGAAATTGCAGGCTGCCCTGTGACGTTGAATGGTGCGCAGTACGCAACAAATGGCGTAGCTCGTGCCGCTGCTGTTCCCGGGTCATCTGGTCGGGCAAGGTCACCTAGCAGTGGTGGAGGCTCCGCGAGAGTTGGGGTTAGAAGCAGATCAAACTCATCCCACCACGAGAGCATTCGACGAGTCCACGCGTGTATCGATCGAAGCGATGCCTGTACCTGCACGCCAGTAATTGCCCGACCCATCTCTGCATAACTCCACGTAATTGCCTCGACATCATCCGATGTAACCGCGCGCCCTGCGATATCCGCAATTTCGTCGAGGTCTGCGGCAACATTTGTTGAGAGAACAGTGAGGAAGTTGGTGAGTAGATCCTCGGCTAGCGCATCGGGGGATGAGACCTCTACGCGATGACCTAGTGACTCGAGTATGCGCCCAGCCTCCTCGGTAGCCGCAACGCAGTCTGGGTGTGTCTCGCACATGGCGCTTGGAGCGCTAGTCAAGATGCCGATGCGGAGACTCCCTGAATCGGCAGTAACTGCATTGGCGTATGAACCATGTCGACTAGGTGCAGCGTATGGATCGCCGGGCACTGCTCCTGCGATCACATCAAGGAGCGCACCCGAGTCGCGCACGCTGCGGGTGAGCACGCCACGCATAACAAAACCGTTCCAAGGCTCGCCCTCGTCTGGCCCAAGCGAGATGCGACCTCGGCTCGCCTTAAGCCCAACTAGCCCATTAGCGCTTGCCGGGATGCGAATAGATCCACCACCATCGCCGGCGTGGCCAACTGCGACCATCCCTGCGGCGACCGCTGCACCGGATCCACCCGATGATCCACCCGGGCCATGCGCAAGGCTCCACGGGTTGTGGGTCGGTCCATATGCCTCGGGCTCAGTAGTGGGCTGCAGACCAAACTCAGGTGTATTCGTCTTACCGATTGCGATCATGCCAGCTGCGCGCAGCTTCGCTATGAGTGTGCTGTCGGTCGGGGCGATGTAGCCAAGCTCTTTTAGTAATTTATTGCCGTTGTGATACGGAGCCCCACCGAGTGGACCATCTAGATCCTTAACTACAAACGGCACTCCTCTAAATGCTCCATCTGGGAGTGCCGGATCGGCGGCCTCTGCGCGTGCACGCTCGCGCAGGTCATGGATCACAGCATTGAGAACGGGGTTCACCTCATCAATGCGGGCGATCGCTGCCTCAACTAACTCGGATGGGCTTGCATCTCCGGAGCGCACAAGCTCAGCCTGGGCAACAGCATCTAATTCGTTGATTGCGTGGCTATCCATAGAAGGGTTTTTTGAGGACGAGTTATTTGAAGACATGAGTGAAGACCGTAGCCCGATGCGAGCAGAAAGGCACGCTAAGAATTGGCTTGAGACGCGAGTCGCAGATGGAGCGGGATTCTGTGGGCGTCACCACCCACGCAGGTCTACCGCCCAGGTCTCGATTATGGAGTCTCCACCGGCCTCAGTTAGGTGCATTTTGTCGTGATAAGCAACGGTTGGGTCTAGGTGGGCAGGGGTAACCATCACCCGATCCCCGACCTTGAGGGGCGATCCCTCGTGAGGAAGAATGGTTGTGTGCTCGTCGGAGCAGAAGAAAACATCCGCACCCTCAACCGTTGGGTTGCCGTGGTCCATGCCAAGCGACTTGAGCCCGACATCGCAGACAGCCCAGCCTTTAGGCGAGACCGAGACAACGGTGGCTACTACCTTGAGGGCCTGCACGAAGGGGAGTCCGAGAGCTGAGTACGCGGTATCCATGAGTGCGTAGGAGCCGGCCTGAATCTCATTGGCCCAAGTGTTGATCGCATAGGTCCCTGTGCCGCCGGCGGAGACGATCTCCCCGCCAACGTCTCCATGCGCTTTTAGAAGCAGCGCCATGGCCTCCTCTGTAAGTCGGAGACGCTCCTCGTGAGAGGCAAGCCCCACAACATGGCCTTCATACCCCATCACCCCGCGTACCGATAGTCCACGAGAGCGCGCGGCATCAGCTATTACTCCAGCACCCTCGGGCGGCACCCCACAGCGCGGTAACCCAACCTCGACATCCACTAGCGCCTCGCGAAGCCCAGAATCAGCCGCGGCGTTAACGGTCTCAATCGAGTCGACAGCAATAGTTATGCGCGCCTTCTCTTGCTCAACGAGTTGCGCCATTGACGCGAGGCGAACAGGGTCAACGGATTCATTGGCGAGAAGAAGATCGTGCCCGAGCCCTGCGTTGGCCATTCCGATTACCTCTAGCGGTGTTGCGCAGGTAAATCCAAGATGGCCATGAGCGCTCTGCCTTCTAGCTAGCGAGGTTGTCTTGTGGGCCTTTACATGTGGCCGACAGCGCTCGCCGGGTAGCAGGGCAGCCATCGTCCCCAAGTTGGCCTCAAGGGCGCCGGAGTCGAGAATTAGCGCAGGAGTCTGGAGATCATTCACGTTGAGTGTCATATGTGCGCGAGCATTGCACGCATATGCCAATCCCCGCTGAAGAACGCCCGCCAATTACCCATGACCTGCATACGGATGAGCTGCCTCCGCTGCCCCAGCGTGATTACTTGATCCCTGTCGAGCGATGGATCGAGGCCCCTGCGGAGCTGGTGAGTCTAGGTAGTGATTTCGGTGTCTCGTTGGTTGCTTTCAAGCGACGCATTGGGGGGTATCTCCTCTGGAGGGCTGGGCCCGCCGTGGGTGCAGACGCCTGTTACATGGCGCTCGATGCAGATGACATCTCTCGACGGTTTACTTTCCGTCTCCTCGCCGACTCGAAGGGTTCAGGGGTGGGGCCAGACGGAGTGATCCATGACAGATTCCGAACTTGGAAAGAATCACTCCGCGACGATATTAAGAGAGATTAAAGCTATTTGTTATTAGCGCGGAAGTAAGCGGCGTAGAAGTTTGCCCCCGGGAGAGCGAGGTATCTCATCGACCATTCGAATCTCGCGCGGTAACTCTGGGGCCGCGAGGCGAGACTGTGCAAATGCGCGCATGTCCGCGAGGCTCGGCGGGAGTCCTTTGCGCACCGGAACAACAAACGCAACTACGCGCTCGCCCCACTCTGGATCAGGTAGTCCAACGACACAGACATCTCGGATTGCAGGGTGCAGTAACAACACGTGCTCGACTGCGGTTGGCGAGACATTTACGCCGCCACTGATAATCACGTCTTTGCGGCGGTCGCCAACTTGGAGTACTCCATCTGGGAGCATGCGCCCTAAGTCGCCGGTGCGAAGAGCTCCATCAGGGGTAAAAGCTGCTTTAGTTGCAGGCTCATCTAGTCGGTAGCCGCTCATCGTTATCTGGCCACGTATGAGAATTTCATCGGTCTTAGGATCGATTGTTACCTCAACGCCGATCATCGGGTGGCCATTATGAACGCAGCCTCCACCCGTCTCGGTGAGCCCATAGGTAGTAGTTACATGTGCACCGCTAGCGCGAGCACGCGCTAGGAGTCCTGGCGGTGCAGGCGCTCCGCCTAAGAGGATGTGATGGAACTGATCTACGGGAGCACCAGCGTCGAGTAGGCGTGCGAGTGTTGTCGGCACAAGCGAGACAAGAGTGGCGCCTTGCTGAGGGGCTCTTGCTACGGCTGCTGTATCGAATCGGTCATGCACAATTAGTGGAGAGCCAGTATGAAAGCTTCGAGCGAGTATTGCTAGGCCGGCGACGCCTGTAAGGGGAACACAAGCGAGCCAAGTATCGTCAATGGGGTCGACACCTAGAGCTGCGTGTACTGCAAACGCGCTTGCCTCAAGAGCATTCTCATCGAGCATTACCCAGCGAGGCTCGGAGGTAGTTCCACTCGTCGCAACTATCGCTGCTACCCCCGCGGCTACAGGCTCGCCCTCGCCATCACGGTCACTCCACTCTCGTCTGCCATTGGCATCTAGAACCTCGGTGGGGCGCAGTGTCGAGAGCCGCTCCTCTATCCGGAATGCCGGATCGCGTGGATCAATGACTGCAACTGCCTCACCGTCTGCCCAAGCCTCTTGGACGGCAATGGCCGCGGCGGCTGGGGGCAGCACGATCGCTAAGAGGGAGGACTCGTTACCTAAATGCATTAACCGGTACGGTAACCCTCCGGCCGGGGTCGTTGGCGACCTGCGGTGGGAATAATCCGCCCCATAGCGTTGGTGGGGCATCTTTAACATGTTGAGGTAAATCTGTGGCTACAACTCAAGAGTGGATACAGGGGTCACGCCCGCGTACCCTCGGCGCAGCAATTGCGCCCGTAGCGGTCGGTACCGCAGCGGCCTCAACCCTTGGGCCAATTACTTGGTGGCGAGCCCTCGCCGCCTTAGTAGTGGCACTGGCGCTCCAAGTAGGGGTGAACTTCGCAAACGATTACTCCGATGGGGTACGCGGCACGGATGCCGATCGACGCGGGCCGGTGCGCCTAACCGCATCTGGGTTGGCAACGCCTGGAGCGGTGCGCGCCGCTGCAGTAGCGAGTCTTCTGGTTGCTGCGATCGTCGGAGCGGTGCTGGCTATTGCAACATATCCATGGTTGTTGCTA
>JBAXPT010000152.1:0-4620 GCA_037132095.1 Actinomycetes bacterium | reverse complement strand
TTGTTCCTAGGGCACTAAGCGCCCAAAAAAGACAAGAATTGATGAGCCGAAAAGCCCGACAGATGAGATCGCTACGGCTCCCCTGAACAGGTCTTTGGGGCGAGAGGTGAGAACCCCAGCACCGATTACGACCGGAAATGTGACGAGCGCATATCTCTCAAATGAATCAAGGTTTGGAGCGCAGAGCGCTATCGCGATGCTCGCAGCGGCCCAGAGCGTATATGGCGCTGGGAGTCTTCGCGCTGCCGCGATAATACAGATAACAGCCACAGATGCCCAGACTGCATGAAGCCCTGATCCGAGACGGTCGCCGCTAGATAGCGAATCAATTGCGCCATTGATACTCGTCCAAGGCCAAACGAAACCGCCGCGGAGGTTCGATGAAGATTGAATCTGTAGCGGCTCCCAGAACCCGTGCCCAGCACTTTTTGACCATGCGAGGTAACTACAGATACCTAACACGGGCGATGCGATACTAAGAGCGCCTAGGGCGAGTGAACTCTTCTTGCTGTTGGCCCCCTGTGGCTTGTCAGCCCGCAACGATTGCCAAACAAATACTGCAATTGGTAGCAGTAGGAGCACTCCCGTGGGGCGAACAACCCCTGCAAAAAATCCTGCAAGCATCACCCACCCCCATCTCGCATTTCGAGCGTTTAGAAAAACGAGGACCGCGCAAAGAGCGAGCAGAGCCTCTGCATAACCAAATACGAATACAAGTGCTGGTGGCGCTAATAGCCCGAACCAAATTGAGCGTTGAGCTAGCCCCGCATCACCGGTCTCTTCGATCACAAGGCGATTGAGGATTCCCGCATAGAGAAGCGAAGCAATATTTACGATGATGATGAGAACGGGCCCAACCTGGCCGATCGGTGCTCCTAAGAAGCGCGCTATTAGAGGGAGCCCGGCGAAGAATCGAAGCCCTGAATGGGCTACGTCGTTGTACCCCCCAGCAGCGATATCTCGGTAGAAAGCCGCATCCCATGCAAACAAGCCCTGCGAAAGAGCTGGGGGGCGAGGAGCGGTGCCAATCTCGCCAAAAATATATCTAGCAACAGCGAGCGCGAGCAGAACGATTGCCCTTGAAGCGATCCATGGCGCCAAAGCAACTGATAAATCCTCTCGGGCGAAACGCCTAAGAGCGATCAAGGCCTATACCGGTCAAGGCCCATACGTTCATAGAAACTGGGCTTCGCCTTCAGGACAATTTCACGATTTCCACGGAGTCGCGCAAGCTCATTTACAACCCGTTCGCATTTGATTCCAAAGGTGCGATAACCACCTGCCCATACAAACCAAACATCCTTATTCCCGGCCCTGGCAAGGAGCGCCCTCGCATACTTCTCCGGATTTGAGCGGCTATTTCGTAACGCGTAGTCGGTCCAGTCAATTAGTTCCGGAGGCTGGAGGTTAGGGAAGGCGTAGAGCCCGAGCGATTTAGTAGATGAGAGTAGACGGGCAGTAGCCGGTCCGAGTTGGTCTGGGCAGAATCCCACCACGTCTCCGGGCCTCGAGTCTCTGATCAGCACATCTGCGATCTCTGTGGCCTGAGTACGATCTGTTCGCGCATTACGAATACCCGAGATAAACCCGATCGTTACAACTACAACAAGAAGCCCATATCGAATCCGGCGATCCTTGAGGAGCATCAATCCCATGCCAACCGCAAGGATATAAAAGGGGAAACACATCGCTGCGTAACGAGTTTGAAACGCTGTACCCGAGACGTAGGCGAGGGATAGTCCTAATCCAAGTGCGATCGTTCCTATCCCCCACTCCCAACGCGCACCACCAACCGTTCGGATATCAATCTCAATTAGCCGCTCATTACGAGCAGTTCCGAATAGCGCAATTAGCGCTAAGAGAAAAAGCAGTCCTGCAAGGGGCCACCCCTCCGAGAATGAACTCCCACCAAAGTCTAAGACCGTGTAGGCGAAAGCAACTGTTGGGGCTATCGCAGTCCCCCATGGAGTCCCGGTATGGAGGCGTTGATACTCGAATATCGGCAGCCAAGGCACAAATAAAAAGACACCGAAAACAATTGATCCGAGAATTCTCCGAGCGGTGCGCAACTCCTCGGCTGGAGCCTTTACAGAGCGCCAAAGTGTTGCTACTCCCACTACTGCTACTAGGTAAAGGCACCAATAATTTGTGTAGAGCAATGCACCTGTAACAAGTGAAACTCCAATTAGAGAACCATATGAAGGGCGAGCAAGCGCAGACCTAAAGAATATATAACCAAGTAGCACAAGGTCGATGACAAGCACATACATGCGGTTTTCACTTGAGTATCGAATTGCATATGGAGATGCTGCAACTAGTAGCAGAACCAGCCATCCCAATTCACGTGCTCTTCGCTCATCGCTAGCAAGCGCCTTCTTGCCCGCAAGATACGCGAGAGGAAACGAAAGGATCCCTAGAAGGGCAGGGAGCGCGCGTACCGCTGTGTCACTCTCTCCGAATACCTTCATCCATAGGTGCAGAAGCAGGTAATAAAGTGGAGGGGCCCCATCGACCTTCAAGGTCGCCGCGAGCGACCCAAGCGGAACCCTCGCAATGTTTACAGTCAAAGCCTCATCGAGCCAAAGGCTTGACGTAACAAAGATCCGCATCGCGACGCCAAGCAGTAAGACAGCAGAGACTGAAAGAACTATTACTGCTCTCGGCGCTCCAGATGCGCCTGTAGGCCCTGTCTCCTTAGAGCTGAGAGTTTGAGGTGAATCAATTTCAGGGGGCATAGGGGCCTGCGAATCCTACCGACTAGAGACCCCGGCGTAGTGGAGGCTGCGGTGCCCAGTATTGCGCAGTATGCCTAAATATGAATTTGGTCTAGAGGCCGCGCGCTAGCCCGGAGTCGTGATGGAATGGGGAGATGACAGCAGATATTGTGATTCGCGACGGGTTGATTGTTGACGGAACGGGAACCGAGGGGTATCACGCAGACATCTGCGTCTCGGGTGGAGTGATCTCCGAGATCGGTAAAGGCCTAAAGGGAAATCGAGAAATTGATGCGAGCGGCCAAGTCGTATCCCCAGGGTTCATCGATATTCATACACACTACGACGCCCAAGTTTTCTGGGACCCGGCTCTCACTCCATCCAGTCACCACGGAGTCACCTCTGTGGTTGCTGGTAACTGCGGCTTCTCTATCGCGCCATGCTTACCGGATCATCGCTCCCTTCTAGGTCGGACGCTGCAGCATGTCGAGGACATGAACCTAGCGACTCTCGAGGCGGGAATCCCGTGGGATTTTGAGACCTTCGCGCAGTACCTGGACTCCGTTGAGAGGCGGGGCGTGGGGATTAACTTCGGCTGCTATGTCGGCCACACCGCTGTTCGCTTAAACGCCATGGGCGATGAAGGCTACGAACGCGAGACGCCAACGGAGCAAGAACTCAGATCTATGCAGATTCTTGTTGACGACGCGCTCCGAGCCGGCGCCATGGGCTTTGCATCATCTTCCTCGGCTACGCACTCCGGAGACGGAGGACGGCCGGTTCCTTCAAGGCTCGCCGATCTAGCGGAGTTCGAGTCATTACTTGCGCCACTACGCGATCAAAATAAGGGAGTTATTGCAACCCTCCCAGGCGAGCGCGTAAAGCACGCAGATCTATATGCGCTACAACGGCGTATTGGTCGGCCCCTAACTTGGACCGCTCTATTGACAGTGAAGGGCTTTCCCTACCACGAGCAAGTAATCGAAGACAACGATGCTGCTCACGCCGCTGGAGGTGAGGTCTGGCCCCAGATTTCAGTAAGGCCACTTGTGTTCCAGATGAATCTGCGCGAACCATTTACATTCAACATGGCACCGGCATTTAGGGACCTAATGGCGCAGCCCGATGCGGTGCGCCTCGATAAGTTCGCGGACCATTCCTGGCGCCGCATGGCTCTTGACGATCTCACAAACCGAACCGCTATCCGTCTGCGTTGGGAGTCTCTAAGCGTCGCTGAGAGTGCTAGCCGGCCTGAGTTAGCGGGCAAGAGCATCGTTGATGAGGCCGCTGCCGCTGGATGCTCCCCCCTTGATTTCATGCTCGATCTCTCCATCGCAGATTCACTAGAGACACGATTCAACAGCGTGCTCGCGAATGACGATGAAGATGCAATTGCGTGGTTACTGCAGCGAGATGGAGTGCTCCTCGGGTTGATGGACTCCGGCGCCCACGTGAGCCAACTCTGCGATGCATGCATGCCGACAGACCTACTAGGTAAATGGGTGCGCGATCGTGAAGTAATTACTCTGGAGCGAGCAATTCATAAACTTACTGGGGAGCCTGCGAGAGTCTTTGGGCTAGATGGCCCAGATGGGCGAGGATTACTAAAAGTTGGAATGGCAGCAGATATAACTGTTTTTAACCCTGACACTGTTGCTCCCGGGCCTCTGCGCAGAGTGAGCGATTTCCCTGCCAATGGAGAACGACTAACTGCCGACGCTCCTGTTGGAATGAATCACATCCTGGTAAACGGATCACCTATCCGTAGCGATGGGATGCCCGTTCAAGAAGCTCTAAATGCAATGCCAGGCAGGGTACTGCGCTCGTAGTCTCGACCCGCCTTCCTGCCCAGCTGCTTCTACTTACTGATTGCTTCACTGACCGGCGAGGCAGGACTCTTATTCCC
>JBAXPT010000151.1:0-4628 GCA_037132095.1 Actinomycetes bacterium | reverse complement strand
TCCTGCATAGTTGAGGGGCGTATCGGTGTCGCTGGTATCAGCAATAATGCCGGTAGCGTTAAGTACGTAACCAAGGCCGGGACCAAGCTCCACTCGTCTGCTTCATCTTGTTCCTCAGACGCAAACGGGAACGGAATTAAAGGTGAGCCAGCCGCTTTCGTGACTCAGCAGGTCCCGACCGGTCTCTCTGTCGCAAATGGTGGCAGCATTGTTACAACCACAGTCGCTAGCGGTGGAGACTTCAGGACGGATACTCGTGCGCTTACCGGTAAGTTCTCTTACACATTTAGCGACTTAACAAAGTCTGACGCGTATATCCGTGTGCAGGGCTTTGACTCGGGTGCTGACCAAGTCGGAGCGCTAGACAAATTATCCACGGCAGTCGTCATCTGGCTTACAGGAATCGTCGCAAAGGGCGAGTTCGTAGGTGCAACAGTTGGTGGAAATGTCTGGTTCAACCCAGTAAACAAGGACAAGTCAGCGACCACGTACTTCGACTCGGCGACTCCGATAACCACTAGCCTAATGGGTAACACGATCTCCTACGCCCCCGGTTATGCCGGTGGTACTGGTGGTGCAGGTTTCACTGCACTCGGCTGCACAGACGTGGCTATCAATATGGGAGCCGGTATCCAGTACGTAGCGATCGGTGCTGGTTCAACTAGCCCCCTTCTCGGTGCGGTCTCCGATGGAGTGCACTTCCTGCTCTAGTAGTTACTTGAAATATCCCGCCTCACTTGGTTTGTGCTGCGGATAAGAACAAAGGATTTTGGGCCTACTCCTCTCGGGGGGTAGGCCCAAAACCTTTTATTAGGGGCTTAAATAAGGCAGCCCAAACTCGAGCCTAACTTTTGGGTTAATACACAATTTTAGGGTTCTCATATGGCGAATCCGGCAGTAGGATTTCCCCATATAAGCCAGGCCGGCTAGCAGCCGTTCAGCACTCGACGTGGAAGCCGCTTCGAGTTTTATTTATAGGGGATTTAATGCTCAAGACTCTTCGTCAACGCTCATCACTCTCAATGCTCGCTGCAAGCGTTATTGCCGCATGTGCGATCGGCGCCTCTGCGCTGCCATCAGGGGCGGCGCCACCTACAGTCGCAGACCCATACCCACAGGCTGGCATGGCCGATAAGGGCGTCTGCTTTGGTCTATCTCTCGGCTCGGCACGAAACTCGACAGGCTCATCCGGCCTGACCCTCGCCAATCAAGCAATGAGCATCTCCGTAAAGGGCGTGGCTACAACTACCGCTAAGGCCGCTGCGGGCGAGGTAGGCCGCTGCATCTTTGATGACTCTCTCGGCGTGCACTCCACATACCCATTTGTGAAGAAGTTCGCAGCCAAGATCACGTCCTCGTCTGCCGACTGCAAGCTCGAGGACAACGACTCTCTTGAGCGCCCATGGATGGGCAAGGTGATGTGGAGCCTCGATAGCACTGGCGACGGCACCGTAGACTCCACGGTGCGGGGCTACCTCCGCATTGTTGGTGTGGACTCTGATATCAACGAGTTTGTCTGGGTAACAGGGATCGTTAATAAGGGCGATGCTGTTGGCTCCACAATCGCCGGCAACGTGCTCTTCGCTCCGATCTTCAAGACTCGCGTAGCGACTAGTTATTACTTAGACGATCCTCAACAGAGTTGGGATGTCGTAACTCCGCTTGGCACGGACACTGCCAGAGCAGTCGCCCCTGGGTACGGATTCTCAATTCTGAATGCCTACTACTACGGTAACTGTGGGCGCTGGGGAGCAATTACCGGCGTGCCAAATGTAAAGGATCTTGCATTCGGGGCTGGGCTTGAAAGCCCCCTCGGGAATACCTCGCAGGGTTACCATTTCTTGATCTGAGAAATATTCGCGATGGTAATCAAGGCTCTGAATAGGTAATGATTGCGAAATGACGGATCAAGGCTTTCCTACTGAGGCTCCTACTGAGCCTCCTAGCGAACCCTCTCAGGGCGCTGCTCAAGGCATTACCTCAGAGGCAGGGCGCTCGGATCGCCTCCTGAGCCTGCGAGTGATCCTTATTGCCTCAGCAGTTGCACTGCTCGTTCTCGGCGGGGTTGCTGTTGCGACTCTGAGCGGCAATCATTCAGGGGACGGCTCGGCAGATAAGGCAGGCCCAGCGAGGAGCAGCACCGGAGTTGGGTCTCGCATATCTAGCGCTAGCGGGGCTCAAGGGGCTTCAGGTTCAAAGGGTGCTGGCCCTTCAGGCAGCAAGAAGGCTGGGGCGAGCGGTAGCAACGGTGCTGGGCCAAGCGGTAACGCTGCCACTGGTACCACCCAGACAACTCTGCCATCCGATGAAGAGGCCGATATAGCCAAGATTCGAGTCGCTATTACCCCTGGGACCTGCCTATGGGACCTCGATACCTTTGACCTCACAGCGAGGGGCTCGGTGCGTAATAACAACGCTGTAGACGCCTTCGCTGAGATCGAGGTCACCTGGCTTGATTCTGAGGGCACAGAGCTCGATACATCCTCTACTCTGGAGGTCTTGAGCCCCGGAGAGACGGTCAATTGGGACGTCGCTGGGGCCTCTTTAGATGGCCCAGTTGGGGCGCTTCGCTGTAGCGTCGCGCTCCTTCCCTGAGCCCTACCGAGGGGGAAAAATTAGAGGGATCCCCCCGGATTGTCTCTGACGGTGGTAGCCGTGTAGTCTCTCGGGCCTTGCCCATGCACCGGCTGCCGATCCCGGCGAACGTGCCAAACTAGGTGGTACTCCCGTAACAAAGCCCAAGGACGACACGATCCTCGTTGAGGGCACAGTTGTTGAACCGCTCCCGAATGCGATGTTTCGCGTCGAACTCGAGAACGGCCACAAAGTACTGGCCCACATCTCTGGAAAAATGAGAATGCATTACATCCGCATTCTTCCCGGGGACAAGGTTCAAGTAGAGCTAACACCCTACGACTTAAGCCGAGGGCGCATCACCTATAGGTACAAGTAGTTATAACTAATACCAAGAATACGTAATCTCAATTAACCACAAGCCTTGAATCAGGAATTGCTTTGAAGGTACGACCCTCCGTGAAAAAGATGTGTGACAAGTGCAAGGTGATTCGTCGCGAACGCGTCGTTCGAGTCATCTGCGAGAACCCCCGGCACAAGCAGCGCCAGGGCTGAGGAGAGACACAGTAAATGGCACGTATAGCCAGCGTTGACATACCCCGCGAGAAGCGACTAGTTATCTCGCTTACATATATTTTCGGTATTGGCCGATCGACCGCTTCAGTTATCTGCGCGGCGACGGACCTCTCTGAGGACACGCGCGTGCGCGATCTCACTGAGGATGAAGTTACCCGTCTGCGGGCCTTCATCGATGCCAACCTAAAGGTTGAGGGTGACCTGCGCCGCGAGGTATCAGGGCACATCAAGCGCAAGATTGAGATTGGCACCTACCAGGGCATTCGTCATCGCCGTGGGCTTCCGGTGCGCGGCCAGCGCACTCGCACCAATGCGCGTACGCGTAAGGGTCCGAAGAAGACAGTCGCCGGTAAGAAGAAGGTCCGTAAGTAGAACAGGTCCGTAAGTAGAGCCAGTCCGTAAGTAATAACAGTCCGTAGTTAGTTAGGGCTTCGATTGGAAGCCTGTTCGTAGACTCCTTAGGAGATAAGCACCAAATGGCAAAGCCTGCACCCGGCGGTCGTCGTCCTCGCCGTAGAGAACGTAAGAACATCACTCACGGAGTGGCGCATATTAAGTCGTCCTTCAACAACACGATCATCACGATCACAGACCAGCAGGGGAACACCATTGCGTGGGCCTCGTCTGGCAATGTCGGTTTCAAGGGATCTCGTAAGTCGACTCCATTCGCTGCTCAGCTCGCTGCCGAGACTGCAGCCAAGCGCGCGATGGAGCATGGCGTGCGTCGTGTAGATGTAATGGTCAAGGGCCCGGGCTCCGGGCGTGAGACTGCAATTCGTTCTATCCAGAGCGCAGGTATTGAGGTGCTCGGTATCAAGGACGTCACACCTGTCCCATTCAACGGCTGCCGCCCGTCGAAGCGTCGGAGGGTCTGACATGGCTCGTTATACCGGACCAGTCTGCCGCCTCTGCCGTCGCGAGCGTATGAAACTCTTCCTCAAGGGCGCCAAGTGCGACACGATGAAGTGCGCAATTGAGCGACACCCATACCCGCCAGGTATTCATGGGCGTGGGCGTATTCGTGAGAGTGAGTACCTCTTCCAGCTTCGTGAGAAGCAGAAGGCTCGCCGTATCTACGGTGTGCTTGAGAAGCAGTTCCGTAACCTCTACGCAGAGGCCGCACGCGACAAGGGCATTACTGGAGAGAACCTTCTTCGTATGCTCGAGCAGCGCCTCGACAACGTTGTGTTCCGCGCAAACTTCGCTGCGAGCCGTAACCAGGCCCGTCAGTTTGTACGCCACGGCCACGTAACCGTTAACGGCAAGCGTGTGACGATTCCTTCTTACAAACTGCGCAAGGGCGATGTTGTCGGCCTGAGCACAAAAGCGCAGGCGATGATCGTCGTACGCCACAACCTCGACACTCTCGACCGCGCGGTCCCGATGTGGCTTGAGGCCAATAATGCTGACCACAAAGTCACAGTGCGCGATCTGCCGCTCCGCGATCAGATCGATGTGCCAGTGCGCGAGCAGCTCAT
>JBAXPT010000150.1:0-4690 GCA_037132095.1 Actinomycetes bacterium | reverse complement strand
GCCTCGGCCTGGACCATCGCAAGCTCAACGTGGCTGAGGCCCATGCCGCCCCACTCTTTGGGCATCTGCGGCAACCAGAGATTGCGTGCTTTTGCCTCTGTGCGCATCTTGATGATGCCGGCGATGAGCGACTCACGGTTGTTCTCATCAATGGCTTGCTCTGCTGGTCGCACTACCTCGTCGATGAACTCGCGGACCTGAATGCGTATCGCTTCGAGTTCGGGTGAGAGTGAGAAATCAATTGACATGTCTTTAGCATCACCGAGCAGAGGCCTCACGGTCAAGGCGAGGGTTATGAGCAGGGCTCTTGGGTCATAGCTTTGGGCCCTAGCGCCGCGGAGTGAGCGCCTTTGTGCGAGAGTTAGTTTCTGACCGAGATTTGAGGCTCGGCGGTTAAGTAATACCTGTCTGCGAGAGATCATTTTGAGGGAATCAGGGGGATATATGCGCGCGGTAGTTGCAGATAATGGTCGTTTGATAGTGCGGGATTACTCAGAGCCTGTCCCTGAGGCTGGAGAGATATTGGTGGCGGTGCGCGCCTGCGGAATCTGTGGCTCCGATCTGCACACACTTGCGCATGGAGATGAGGTTGCCTCACTAGGGGACGCGCTTGGATCCGATACAGGGTTCGACCCGGCGCTGCCTTATGTGCTCGGGCATGAGTTCTGTGGAGAGGTCCTTGATGCTGGAGCTGAGACATTTGGTTTTGAGGCAGGGGACCTTGTCGTATCTATGCCATTTTTGCTCAGGCCGAGTGGGCTGGTGCCGCTTGGATTCGCGAATGCTGCGCCGGGTGGATACGCAGAGAGAATGGTGCTTACCGGGGGAATCTGTTTGAAGGTTCCAAACGGCCTTGACCATCGACGCGCTGCACTCACAGAGCCGATGGCGGTTGCGCTACACGCTGTCAATAAATCTGGGATCAAAGAGGGTGATGCTGCAGTCATAGTTGGCTGCGGGCCGATCGGACTTGCGATGATTCCGTGGCTTCGTCTTCGAGGAATCGAGCCGATAGTCGCCGCTGATTTCTCGGCGAAACGCCGAGCACTTGCGCTTGAGTTGGGTGCCGATCTAGCAGTTGACCCGCGAGATGAAGCAGTCACCGATGCTTGGCGCCGAGTCGATGGCGCCAAGGAGCTTGTTATCTTTGAGGCCGTTGGCACCCCCGGGATGATCGACTCAGTTGTCTCGATGGCCCCGAGCCGAGCGCGCCTCTTAATTGCAGGGGTCTGCATGCCCCCGGATACTTTCCGCCCCTTTGTGGCGATCGTCAAAGAGCTGAGTATGCAGTTCGTTTACTGCTACGACGGCGACGAGTTCGCAGCCACTCTCCGAGCAATAGCTGAGGGCGAGGTAGTGGTCGACTCCCTAATCACTGGAACCGTAGGGTTCGATGGAGTCTCTGAGGCATTCCGCCTGCTTGGAGACCCTGAGGAGCATGTGAAGATACTCATCGAGCCCGGTTCAGGGCCTGGGGTGCTCCACGTTTCGACTTAGGGGCGTCTAATCGGTAACTATTCCATAACGAAGTAGGCACTAGTTAGTTTCTTCTTGAGGCTCGGCCCCACCGGCTTCATTACCTAAGTAAAGGATGAGAATCATGAATGTCGTTGTCTGCGTGAAGCAGATCCCCGATCCTGCGGTACCCGGGGAACTGACCTCTGATAATCGTCTGAAGCGCGATGGCGCTAAGGCAATCCTCGACGAGTCCGACTCGTATGGTGTTGAGATGGCACTGCAGTTAGTCGATAAGGCTGGCTCAGGCGAGGTCATCCTCGTATCGATGGCCCCTAATGGCGAGGTCTCGGGACTTCGTCAGGCACTTGCCATGGGCGCAGCGCGCGCCATCCTCGTCTCCGACGATGCTCTCGCTGGAGCGGATGCGCTTACAACCTCGAAGGTAATAGCGAAGGCAGTTGAGCGCGCAGGTGGCGTTGATCTTGTCCTCGCTGCTACCGAGTCATCTGATGGCTATACCGGCACAGTCCCTGCACAGGTTGCAGAGTTGCTCGGTTGGCCATCACTCACATTCGCAAAGCATGTTGAGATTGCTGATGGCAAGGTAACTATCCAACGCCAGACGGAGAATGGCTACGACGTAGTCGCCGCATCGCTACCTGCAGTTGTGAGTGTGACCGCAGGTGTTGTTGAGCCTCGCTACCCATCTTTCAAGGGGATCATGGCTGCAAAGTCGAAGCCACTTGATCAAGTAACGGCAGCCGATCTTGGGCTCAACTCAATCTCGGCCGGGCAGAGCATTGTCTCTGTTGATGCAGCACCCGCTCGCCAGGCTGGCGAGAAGGTGGAGGATGACGGCACTGCTTTTGAGCGCATCGTCACTTACCTCGAAGAGTTGAAGGTCATCTGACGCATCGCGTCTAAGTATCTCGCGTGGGTGTCACGCGTTTTTGTTCCTAGCGCATTGCCTGCGCGATCAGGATAGAAAATAGGAGTAGATAGAAATATGAAGACTTGGATCTTTGCCGAGAGCGAGAATGGTGCGCCTACAACGGCGACACTTGAGATGGTTACAAAGGCCCGCGAACTTGGCGGCACACTTGAGGCTGTCTATGTTGGGACCGATGTAGCGAGTGTCGCTGCTGGGCTCGGCGAGCATGGTGTAACGAAGGTATTCGGAGTGGACCCCGATGGAGTGCTGGCTGGCGTGGTCGGCGCTGCAGCAATAGCGGGTCTCATCGGCGCTGAGGCTCCAGACTTGATCCTCTTCGCGCAGACCTACGATGGCCGTGATGCGATTGGTCGCCTCTCCGCACGCCTTGACCGAACTGTTCTGACAAACGGGATGTCGCTCACTGTTGAGGGAGATTCGGTAAGAGTCGGCACCGCTATTTTCGGTGGTGCACAGTTGGTAGACACATTGTTTGAGGGCGAGAAGCCTTACCTCGCAGCGATCCGACCCAAGTCCTTTGTGGCTGAGCCCGGTGGCGCCGCCACTCCAGAGATTGTCGCTGTCGGTGCTGTTGATTCTGGACGAGCAGGCGAGGCGAAGATACTTGAGCGCCATGTCGAGGAGCGCGAAGGGCCAAAGCTTGAGGAGGCAGTTGTTGTTGTCTCCGGTGGGCGTGGAATCGGCGAGGCTGCTAACTACGAGCCTCTTGTCGAGCAACTCGCGAATCTTCTCAGCGGTGCATCCGGAGCATCGCGTGCGATCGTTGACGCTGGTTGGGTTCCGTACTCGAAGCAGGTTGGGCAGACCGGTAAGACCGTGAAGCCGAAGCTCTACATCGCTTTGGGCATCTCTGGTGCGACACAGCACATGGTCGGAATGAAGGGGTCGGACAACATCATCGCAGTTAACAAAGATGGTGAGGCCCCGATCTTCTCAGTTGCAGATCTCGGAATTGTCGGCGACCTAACCAAGGTTGTGCCTGCTCTAATTGAGGCGATCAAAGCTCGAGGTTGATCTGATTCGATTCAGAACTTAGAAGTGCGAAAGAGGGGCGGCCTGCGGGCCGCCCCTCTCGCGTGCGAGTATCTGCAGCAATGACTACGAGCGATGCAATCCGCGAACCACTTGTTGACCCGGCTCGCCTCGAGCGTTGGCTCGATCAGGCTGGGCTCGGTGGTGATGGGCTTGGTGATGATGGGCTTGGTGTTGATGGGCTCGCTGGTAATCGCGAGCCAGAGATTGAGCGCATAACCACTGGGCACTCGAACGAAGTATTTCTAATCAGGCGCGGGGGAGCGCAGTGGGTGCTTCGCCGCCCTCCTCGCACGCCTCTCTCACCAACCGCCCATGACATGGCGCGCGAGTTTCAATTGCTCTCGGCACTTAGTGCGTCTAACACTCTGGCTGCCGGTCACGAGCTGCCGCAGGTGCCTATACCCGAACCAGTGGCGTTCTCACCCGATGCGATCGGTGTGCCTGCCTATTTGATGCAGCCTCTAGATGGGTTAGTAGTGCGCGAGGCCATGCCCCCATTATTTGCAGCAGATCCAGCGGCTCCAACCGCTATCGCTCACTCGTTGATTGATCTTCTTGTGACGATTCACGCAGTTGATTGGCGCCGCGCTGGCTTGGGTGAGTTTGGTCGGCCAGATGGTTACCTCACCCGTCAGGTGCCGCGATGGACTGGGCAGCTAGATCGATATCGCACACGCGCGCTCCCAGAGGTTGATGAGGCAGCGGCCTGGCTCGCTAGCAACACGCCCGAGATGCAGTCGCCAACAATTATTCATGGCGACTACAAACTCGACAATGTGATGTTCGCTCCCTCTCTACCGGTATCGCCACTCGCGGTTCTTGATTGGGAGCAGGCCACAATTGGTGATCCGCTTGTTGATCTCGGCTGGCTACTTGGGCTCTGGTGTGACCCGGGCGATTCTCCTGTTTTCGGAGGAGCAAATGCGGCACTACTCGGGCACGGCGAGGTACCGACGCGCTCTGAGATGAGCGCGCGCTACGCAGCGGCATCGGGGCGTGACCTCACCCATCTTGATTTCTACTGCGTGCTCGGCCTCTTCAAACTCGCATGCGTAATGGAGGGCTCGTACGCGCGCTTCAAGAACGGAACTAGCGACGATGCACTATTTTCGTTCCTAGAGGAGGGCGTACCCGCTCTCGCGCGGCGCGCGTTGGAGTTCGCTCACTAGTAAACCCTTTACTTGGGGAGTAACTAACTCAGAAAGCATCTCAGGAAGTATCCGGTGGTGGTCTCCATCTCCAGGG
>JBAXPT010000149.1:0-4727 GCA_037132095.1 Actinomycetes bacterium | reverse complement strand
GATCACAACTCATAGGGGAAATAGTGGCTAGCAACTCCAAGAATAAGAAGAACTCCAAGAAGGATTCGCTTAAAAAGAAATCCCCTAAAGATGCTTCTAAGAAATCCCCCAAGGTGAAGAGTCTTAAAGTCGCGGAGGACCCACAGGTTAAGGAGACGAAAGTCAAGAGCCCCAAGTTAGAGGCCCCTAAGGCGGACACCCCGAAGGTAAAGGAGACTGAAGAGAAGAAGCCAAAAGGCAAGCCCGTTTCGCAGACTCCTGCGTCACCGAAGCCAGAGGTTGTTCGTGCAGCAGCTCCGTTGATCCCGGCCCGTGTAGCGGCCGCTCGGTTGGAAGAAGACGGTCTTGACCTTCTGCTCCGCCCCAGCGCAACGGGGAACCGCATGCGCAGAGGAACCGGTAACTCCGCGGTCCTCAACTTACTTGGTGGCATGACTCGTTCGGAGCGTGCCAAAGATGGGCGAGCAAAACAAAATAAAGCTCCAATTGAGGGGCAAGGAATCTGGGTGGAGTCCCCGCTTAGGGAGAGCCCAATAGTCACTATCGAGCGCTCCAGCGAGGGGCGAGTCCCCGAACTTGTTCCGCTACGTTACGGGAGAATGCTCGCAACACCGTTTACATATTTCCGCGGGGCACCTGCGGTTATGGCTTCAGACTTGGCGACCACGAAGTCAAGTGAAATCGAAGTACAAGCCTGTGGAGATGCGCACCTTTTGAACTTTGGTCTATTCGGAACCCCCGAGAGAAACCTCACCTTCGACGTAAATGACTTCGATGAGACACACCCGGGGCCGTGGGAGTGGGACGTAAAGCGTCTATGCACAAGCCTTGTAATCGCAGCGCGCGAGTACCACGGAGAAGACGATAAGCAATTAGACCCTGCGAGGGCCGCATCAATTGCATATCGAGAGAACATGGAGCGCTACTCGAAGATGGCACGCCTCGATGTTTGGTACGAACGTACCGACCTTCAGCGGATCTCCGATGTGAGCCCAGATTTCGCAAGTTCCTTCGCGAAGTCGCTTAAAAAAGTAGGTAGGCGCACGAATAAGGGCACTACTGAGAAGATGACCGAGGTCATCAACGGAACCCGTCGATTGATAGATGATCCACCGCTCATCACACACGTCAGCGATATTGACGACCCCGCTGTAGTTGAGTCGATAGCGCGCTATCGAGACACGCTTGACCTAGAGCGCCGATACCTCTTCGATCAATACCAACTCGTCGATATTGCTCGAAAGGTTGTAGGAATCGGTAGCGTGGGTACTCGTGCGCTTGCTGCATTATTTGTGAGCCGTGATGCAGGGGATCCACTATTGCTTCAGATTAAGGAAGCAATTCCATCTGTTCTTGCTCCTTATGTCACCGGGCATGAATTCAAGCATGAGGGAGAGCGAGTCGTCCACGGGCAGCGCTTGATGCAGGCTGCTAGCGACATGTTTCTCGGGTGGACTGAGAACGTACTTGGTAATGACAAGCACTACTTCGTGCGCCAGTTACGTGACATGAAACTCTCTGCTGATATTGCCCTCATGTCCAGAGTTCAACTTGAGGCATACGGCATGGCCTGCGGTTGGACACTTGCACGGGCGCATGCGAAGACCGGCGACTCGACACAGATCACCGGCTACATCGCGGGAGATACGAAATTCGATGATGCGATGGTTTCTTTTGCTACTGCTTATGCAGATCAGAATGAGAAAGATTATGCGGAGTTCGCTGCAGCGATTTCAGACGGAAGGCTCGCAGCGATTCCAGGCGTTTGAAATTCTCAAATCTGGCCAAGCCCTAATCTCCTAAGGAGCATCTATGCCACGCCTCAGACAAGTTCCTCGTTCAGAGGCTGCGGCCTCTGTGCTCCCCGTATATGACCTCCTCTTCGGCGCCGATCGATGCCCTGTGGAGGAGCCCGGAACCATCACAGGAACCCCAGGAGATTGGTGGACAGTTTTTGCTCTTGTGCCGGCTGTATTTGAGCACGCGTGTCAAGGAATCCTGCTCTATAGGTCGCCGGAGCGTCTACTAGATCCAGTCCTGCGAGAGTTAGCACAGACTCGAACAGGCTGGACGCGTCAGAGTCGGTTCGTATTCTCTCAGCACTGTAAGTCCTGCCGAACAGTTGGGATTAGCGAGGAGAAGATCGCCGCCATCCCTAACTGGAGTGCTACCGATCTATTTACTCCGACCGAGCGCGCAGTGCTCGCGTATACAGATGCTCTAACTCTCGAGAACGGGCGTGTCTCTGATGGTGTATTTGAAGCGCTACATCAGCATTTGAGTGATGAGGAGATTCTCGAACTCACCTATATCACCGCCCTCTACGAAGCCCATGCGATTATGAGCAAGGCGCTGCGCGTTGAGTTCGATGCGGATCCAGACCCGATCTCCGAGATTCCATCGCCGGGGGAGTACCAAGGTTTCCTTGTTGGGCCTAACGACACTCCGCCCGAGTAGAGGCCTGGGGAGGCTTTTTATCTAGGCATACGCTTTGAGGAATGAACCTTGATTTTTGAGGGTAGGGTTAAAATTATGTGGAGAGTCTCGATTCGCAAGATCGCAGTACCGGCCATTTTGTTAACGATCGTTGGTGGATTGATCTTCGCCGGCTGTGCATCACCTGTCTTGGTTGCAACCTGTTCGAAGAAACTTGTGGCGTCGCAGAGTGCCCCTATTCTCAATAACGCCTTGACAGAGATATCTGGGATCGCAGCTAGTCGCCTAAATCCGGGTCTCCTTTGGGTCCACAATGACTCTGGCGATACAGCGCGCATCTTTGGTCTTGACGCTCAAGGGATCACGCACGCTACGTATCGCCTCGAGGCAGCCTCTGCAATTGATTGGGAAGACATTGCAGTTGGGCGCGGCCCTGTGGCTTCGATGACCTATATCTACGTCGGCGACATCGGCGACAACAACTCTATGCGCTCTGAGATTGTTGTATACCGAGTTGCAGAGCCTGTCGTGGATTTGGCGGGGAGTGTCTCCGGATCTCTCTCTGGTGTTGATGCAATTCGACTCCGTTATCCAGATGGAGCTCATAACGCCGAGGCGCTGTTGGTGGACCCAGTTACAGGGGACATCGTAGTGATCACTAAGAGCATGAGTGGCGGAGCGCAGAGGGCTTACCGGGTCTCTGGGCTTACACCAACAGGTGTTGTGACAACTATGGAGTACCTCGCAACCATCACAACTTCTGCGAGCGCTTTAGGTGCGATTACTGGTGCGGATATTTCTCCGAACGGACTGCAACTCGCTCTCCGTACCTATGGGGGCGTTGCGGTTAGCGCCCGCCTTGATGTGGGTATACCGCTCTCAACCTTTTTAGGTGGGGGAGCCAATATCATCAACTGTGCGGCCCCTTCTCCATCTGAGGTTCAAGGCGAGGCCATCGGGTTTGCGGCCAGTGGAAGAGGATTCGTCACCGTCTCTGAAGGGGTAGGTGCAGTTCTCCATAGCTTCACATCGCCGTGAGAACCTCGAGGCGTTACCTTTACCGAGTGGAGTGAAAATCGTCACATCCTTAGAATGTCGCTCCAAAATTGCC
Source organism: Actinomycetes bacterium (assembly GCA_037132095.1). Lineage (GTDB taxonomy): Bacteria > Actinomycetota > Acidimicrobiia > IMCC26256 > IMCC26256 > IMCC26256. Next base: position 1,180 of record JBAXPT010000149.1, on the reverse strand, counting down.
CCCATGGTTGCCCATAAGTGATAAAACGTAACTGCCCCTCCCGTCGGCTAGCACCTCCCTGCCCGGTGCGTGTGATCCGATAGGAGGGGCACTTCGCGCCCCGTCCACGTGAGAGAGTGGGTAGATGTTCAGACACGTAGCACTATTCCGTTGGGCTGAGGGTGTCACCCCAGAGCAGATCGCCGAGGTAGGGGAGGCCCTCTACTCGCTGCCCGCTGTGATTCCAGAGATTCGCTCTTACCGATTTGGCCCTGATCAAGGGCTTGGGGAGCATAATTTTGACTATGCAGTAGTCGCGGACTTCGACGATATTGAGGATTTTCGGACCTATCGCGATAACCCAGATCACAGAGCTGTCGCCCGCTCCGTGATCGGCCCTCTAATAGCCGATCGAGCCGCCGCCCAGTTTGATGCCGGGGAGCGCCCCGATGACCCCACTGCCCCTCCTGAGGGCGTATAACCCCTCACGTATGAGTGACGCCCTAATCTTCATAAGATGCCTTTAACTAACTCTGTCCCTGTTCCCAGTCGGGATGCGGGTTGGAGAACCATTCCAAATCTCATCTCGCTTTTGAGGCTTCTCTGCGTCCCTATTTTTGTCTGGCTACTTCTTGGCGCCTCTATGCCACTCTCCGCTGCGATTCTATTGGGGGTTCTAGGCGGTACCGATTGGGTTGATGGCTGGATCGCGCGTAAATACGATCAGGGCTCCGCTATAGGTCAGGTACTTGACCCGGTAGCGGATCGAATCTTGCTTATCACCGCTGCGGTAACCCTGCTGATTGATGGAGCGGTCCCGCTCTGGATAGCGGCACTAGTGCTTTTCAGGGAAGCATTGATAAGCATCGCAGTGCTTGCCTTGGCGGCAGCTGGAGCTAGGCGAATTGAGGTCCAGTGGGTAGGCAAAGCGGGGACTCTCGGACTCATGTTCGCGCTTCCAGGCTTCTTGCTTCTCACATTCTCTACTGGCGCCATCCACGACTTTCTTCTCGTATTTACATGGTCAGCCACCATCGGGGGACTCCTCCTCTCTTATTGGGCTGCTGCGACCTATGTACCGTTGGCGCGTATTGCTCTGCGCGAAGGTCGTTCGGAGTAGATTCAGCGATTAGTTCTTTTGATAATTCTCTGGCCCTGAATGGAGTCTTGAAACCATGATCTACCCGGACGATCTGAAATA
>JBAXPT010000148.1:0-4728 GCA_037132095.1 Actinomycetes bacterium | reverse complement strand
CTGCAGTACCTCATACTCGAGATCGGATTCATCTACTCCAAGTGCTGTAAGCGCGGAGTCAACTGCCTCTACAAGAGTCTTTCCTGTTGTCTCAACCCACTCCATTTATTTCTTCCGCTTTCGTTTTCTTGCGCGATTCGGGTCCTGGCCGGAGGCTTTTGGTGCCTGCTTCGATCCACCCGATGCTGTCTTGCCTGGCCCTCCGGGGCTCTTGCCACCGGACTCGATCTCAGGAGGCGCTGTGGCCTCCCGACTCTTTGCCTCGATTGCAGCGGCTTTGGCTTTCTTCCCGACCGGCTCGCCGTTGGGGGTACCAATCTTGCGGTACACCACCTCCTGCTGGCCAATCTGCCAAAGGTTGCTCACGAAGAAATATAGGACTACTCCAGCTGGAATATTGATGGAGATGAACGCAAAGAAGAGGGGCATGATCTTGCCCACCATCTGCATCTGAGCGTTTACCTGAGTCTGGAAGCGCATTGTCTGCTTCTGCTGGTAGAAGGCAGTGACCACAACGAGGGCGACTAATCCCCAGTATGGAAGAGCAGCAACGATGCTGTCATGTCCTTTGCCGGCACTTAGATGCAGGTCAAAGGTGCCGTTGTTGAAGAATGGAAGCTTGTAAACAGGAGGGCTGGCAGAGCATTTTGCTCCTGCTGTCTGACAAATCTCGTTGTAGAAGCCATTGAATCGCCCGGTCTGGGGCAGGTACTCAGGGATACTGCGGAGCAAGCGGTAGAGAGAGATAAAGATCGGCATCTGGAGAAGCAGCGGTAGGCAGCCTCCGAAGGGATTGATTTGGTTTTCTTTGTAGAAAGCCATCATCTCTTCGTTGAGCTTCTGCTTATCGTCTTTGTATTTAGCCTGGAGCTTCTTTATCTCAGGCTGTGCCTGCTGCATGGAGAGCATTGACTTGGCCTGCTTGGCCGTTAATGGGTAGACGATTAGGCGCAGCAGAACGGTCAGCAGAATGATCGCAATACCCGCTGATGGGATAACGCTATAGAAGACGGCTAGCAGGTACCCGAGGGCGTGGAGAAATGACCCAAAGATATCGCCGATGATGTTTCCAAGTATGTACAAGATCGCCTACTTAGTTGAGTCGTGTAGAGGGTTCGTATTCCGCCGGGCGTTCATTGCCAGGGGCCCCAATGGAACCGGATCAAATCCACCCTCATTCCAAGGGTGACAGCGGGCAATACGTCGAATCCCCAGCCAGATTCCTCGAATTGCTCCATGCGACTCGATTGCATCGTGCGCGTAGTGAGAGCAAGAAGGCGCAAATCTACAACGAGGCATTGCCCCTGCGGTTACCCACTGATATAGGCGTATTGAGCGGCGGGCGACTCGGGAAGCAAGGGATTGGATAATCAAATAACCGCTAGTTTCTTGACCGGTCTCTTGATGCAAAATTGAGGTTGTGTGGCTAAGTGTCATGCCTCTCCTCGAAGCGCGCGAAAAGTCTCCGTTAGGGCGACCTCTATCTGCGTCTTGCTCATGAGCACTGCCTCTGGTCTAGCGGCGATGAGGTAAGCGGAGCCGCCGATGAGCTCAGAATCGAGTTCCCTGACAGCAGCCCGGAGCCTTCTCCGCAGTCGATTTCGTGTTGGCGCATCCCCCACTCGCTTTCCGAGAGCATATGCAACCCGCGGGGGGGACTCAGCGGACCCACCAATTCGGCGAACCGAGATTGCGCCGCTACGGCGAGACGGGGAGCGCGCGAACGCGACGAATGTCGCATGGTCGCGGATACGCCAGATCAGGCCGAGAGCCGCGAACGGCCCCGCGCACGGCGGGCCCTGATCACTGCGCGGCCGCCACGGGTGCGCATTCTGAGGCGAAAACCATGGGTTTTACTGCGCTTACGCGTATTTGGCTGGAAGGTGCGCTTCATGTATAGCCTCTTCGGTTTAGAAGGTTGATCCCCAGAGAACTCACGATGAATGGTGAGTCGAATTCAAGGGCGTAGACGAGGCGAAATCATACGCTTGATCGGGCAAGCTTCGCAACGTGGAGCCATATGAGTTTTCCACAGAGCCCATCAATCGCCCCTACCATTTTTTCGGGCTGGGGACAACCTCGGAAACTCGCTTAGTTAGCGACTCTCCGAGGTTATCCACCGTTCGCTATTCCGACGCTAGTTTGCTACGTTCGGCCCCCGGGGTAATCCAGGGTGGCGTTATTCACGCAGACCTGTGGAGAGTCTTGAAATGACATTTGGGGGATTGAGCCTAGAAAAACGCAGCATCGGGGATTTCTCGGGTGCGCTTTTCGATCACTTCTTCCCCATGCGAATTAAGCGAGTAGAAGTAGCGACAGAGAGTATTTGGTCAGAGAGTCGCAGTAGCGGTTCTTGTAAGTAGTGACTAATTCGAGCGGGGCATCTTGGACGGCGTGGAAGTAGCGATGACACAGGCAGAGGAGCTCTGGGCAATTGGGGCTGCTGCTGTGCGCGCTGAACTTAAAGACGCAACCTGGAATGCCTGGTTCCGCGAAGTGCGCGCGGTCTCCTTCGACGGTGAGGTACTTACCCTCTCGGTCCCAAGCGGCGTAGCGCGCGAGAAACTTCGCAGCAACTACAACGGTCTGCTTACCTCGCTTCTCCAAGAAGCAACAGGGGAGGAGATTGATGTCGAGTTAATCGTCTCCACCCCAGATCGAATAGAGCAGTCGATAACTCTCGATGAGAACCTCTCGCTCCATTACGACACCTCCACTAGGGGGCCTGCTCGTAGCAACCCACTTGGGGATAACCAGGGGCGAAATCAACAGCAATCCGGCGCTTTAATAGGGTCTTCAGGATCAGGGTCGCTGGAGACAGGCGGCGGAGAGAACCAGGCGCAGTGGGCCTCGCTCAACCCTCGTTATACCTTCGAGCATTTTGTAATCGGTGCCTCAAATCGCTTTGCCCACGCCGCGGCTCTCTCAGTAGCGGAGACTCCTGCGCGTTCCTATAACCCCCTTTTCATCTATGGACCTGCTGGGCTTGGCAAGACTCACCTTCTCCACGCAATCGGCAATTACGTGCGCGACGTACACAAGTTGCAGCGAGTTAGGTATGTATCGACCGAGACCTTGATGAATGAGTTTGTCGATTCAATTAGGTCTAATACCTCTAACGCTTTTAGGCGCCGATATCGCGAGGTTGAGGTGCTTCTAGTTGACGACATTCAGTTCTTGGAGCGCAGTCAGCAACTTCAAGAAGAGTTCTTCCACACTTTTAACTCAATCCATGCCGCAGGTAATCAGATTGTTATCTCCTCTGACCGCCCGCCCAAACAGATTCCCCGCCTAGAGGATCGCCTCAGAACTCGTCTTGAGTGGGGGTTGATCACAGACGTCTCGCCCCCAGAGTTCGAGACACGGCTCGCAATTCTGCGGATGAAGGCTGAGTCGGAGAATCTCGCTGGGATTCCCTCCGAGGTTCTCGACTTCATTGCCTCAAATATCTCAGACAATGTTCGCGAATTGGAGGGCGCGCTCATCCGAGTTGCTGCATACTCAAGCCTGAATCGCTCCCCCCTAACCGAGGAGATCGCTAAACAGGTTCTCCATGACATCCTTCCCCCAACCAAGCCGAGAGTAATTACCCCAGCATTAATCCTTGATGAGACCGCAAAAATGTTTGGTTTCTCTGTTGAGGACCTATGCGGACGCTCCCGCCGCCGGCCGCTCGTAATGGCTCGCCAGATCGGAATGTACGTATTTCGAGAGATGACCGACTACTCGTACCCTCGCATCGCTGAGGAGTTCGGGGGGCGCGATCACACAACGGTGATACACGCCGTGGAGAAAATAAAGGGCCTATTGACTGAGCGACACACGGTATTCGACCAGGTCAATGAGCTAATGGGGAGAATCAGATTGGGGACCGGTGGATAAACCTGTGGATTGCTGTGGACAAACCCTCTCTCGCGGTGGGCAACCTCTAGGCACCTCTCACCAATGCCCCGCAAAGCGCGCGACCCTGTGGATATCTAACAGGGGTTAAGAAAACCGCATGACCTGCGGCGATGTGCAGTTATGCACAATCCACAGGCCCTACTACTACTACAACCATCATCAACAAATAAAAGTGTGTGGAGGAGACAAGTGAAATTTAGATGCGAACGTGACACCTTGGCCGAGGCAATCAGCATCACGCAGAGGGCAGTCGCTGCTCGAAGCGGTGCCATGCCTGTTCTCTCAGGAATCAAGGTAACTGCAGCCGATGACTCCATTGAGTTGGTTGGATCCGACCTCGATCTAACGATCCGTGTGCGAATCCCAGCTCAGGTTGACTCGCCTGGGGTCTCCGTTGTTCCAGCCAAACTCTTCGATGGACTCACAAGCAGATTGAAGCCAGGAGCGGTGACATTTGAAGTCACAGGGGATGACGCCAAGATATCGGGCGGGCCAGCACAGGTAAGCGTTCGTCTGCTGCCGGCTGACGATTTCCCAAAGGTCGGCTCCCCAGAGGGAACAAGCGTAAGCGTTGAGGCTGGACCCTTTGCCGAGGCACTGCGCCAGGTAATTCCGGCGGCATCTAAAGATGATGCCCGGCCGATACTCACAGGTGTTCTTCTAGCGGCGACGGCCACAGGGCTCCGCCTCGTTGCTACTGACTCCTATCGCTTAGCGGTGCGCGATCTTCCTGGGGTAGGGCTTCTTACTTAGGGCCAGAAAGTCCTCGTATCTGCAAAAGGCCTCAACGAGGTACAGCGCGTATTTGGTACCGGATCCATCACC
>JBAXPT010000147.1:0-4742 GCA_037132095.1 Actinomycetes bacterium | reverse complement strand
CACCCCTTAGTTCCACATCTTGCGGGGCATGAGGCTGTGCAGGTAATCAAGAACTCTGGAAAATCTGCGACTCTGACCGAGCATTGGCATACAGATGTGAGCTTTGCGCAACGCCCCCCGAAGTACACCCTTCTCCATGCTCGCAGCGTTCCTGCAATCGGCGGAGATACGCAGTTTGCAAATCAATACCTCGCATACGAGTCGCTCTCAGCTGGAATGCGCAGCACTATTGATGCGCTATCCGCCGAGCACCGCGGAGATTGGCTCGCAATCGTGATGGGGAAAGATCCATCCGAGGCACCGCGTGCTGTTCACCCAGTTGTTCGCACTCACCCCAATACCGCCAAACGAGCGCTCTATGTATGTGCAGAGTTCACGCGATGGATTGATGGCTGGAGCCCTGAGGAGAGCGCCGGGCTACTACGTTTCTTATTCGAGAGAAGCACGCAACCGGAGTTCACCTACCGCCACCACTGGATGCCCGGCGACGTCGTGATTTGGGACAACAGAGCGACACTCCACTACGCCATCCACGACCACGGCGACAAAGAGAGGATTCTGCATCGCGTAACGGTCACTGGCGAGATCCCTGTGTAGAGGAATTTCGTTTCGATCTTGAACACACCCTGCACTACCCTCTTGACTCGGCAGACTCGCCCGAGACTGCTCATCAACGCCAAGGAGAATCTTGAACCACCTACGAATCGCTACATACGACGTCACCAAAGGAACCTCTAAGGAGATCGCTGAGGCTGTATTAATGCCTGGCGGGATGCGCGACATCTTCAAGGCTCAAGCAGGCTTCCAGGCCTACTCCTTGCTAGAGGTCGATGCAGTTACCGTCATCTCAATCTCCTCCTGGGAGACGCATGAAGAGGCAGAGAGTGCAGTCAACGCTGCAGCAGTATGGGTCTCGACCCACCTTCAGGAGCGCCTACACCGCACCTCCAACTCAGTCGGCGACACGATGTTCTGGGAAGGCTCCGTTAGCTAGCAATTGAGGACTGCAGTATTAATGACCACTGCAGCATTACCAACCTAAGACGCGATGATCTCCCTGCCCGGCGCTAAAACACAAGCGCTTCGGCAGGGAGACTCATCTCATACCCTTTAACAACCCGAGAGAACTCGGGCGTACTTCTTAACCGCCAGAGATGTCCTGAGGGCGCACTTTACCTGCACCGATCCAAGGCATCATCGAGCGAAGCTCCGCACCAACTACCTCAATCGGGTGCTGAGCACCGCGTCGCGCAAGAGCGTTGAAGTGCGGGCGACCGGCCTGGTTCTCAAGGATCCATTCGCGTGCAAAAGCACCGCTCTGAATCTCTCCCAGAACACGGCGCATCTCTGCACGTGTCTCCTCCGTGACGATGCGAGGTCCGCGTGTTAGATCTCCATACTCAGCGGTATCTGAGATCGAGTAACGCATGTTCGCGATTCCACCTTCGTAGATGAGATCCACAATCAGTTTCACTTCGTGGAGAGTCTCGAAGTAAGCACTCTCAGGCTGGTATCCAGCCTCAACAAGTGTCTCGAAACCAGCCATGATTAGCTCGGTTAAACCACCGCAGAGCACAACCTGCTCGCCGAAGAGGTCGGTCTCGGTCTCCTCTTGGAAGGTTGTGTCGAGCACGCCAGCGCGGGTTGCGCCGATTGCGCGTGCATATGCAAGCGCAGTCTGCTTCGCCTTACCGGTCTCGTCTGCATGCACCGCTACAAGCCCGGGGACGCCGCCGCCCTCTTCATAGGTACGGCGTACGAGGTGGCCTGGGCCCTTGGGAGCGATCATCCATACATCGACACCCTTCGGTGGCTTGATGCAGTCGAAATGAATGTTGAACCCGTGTGCAAAAGCAAGAGAGTCACGCTCACTTAGGTTGGGGAGAATGTCCTCTTGGAATACTCGTGCCTGCTCCGTATCCGGAAGCAGCACCATGATGATATCGGCTTCTTTTACGGCCTCTGCGATGGAGAGGACACGAAGTCCAGCGGCCTCTGCCTTAGAGCGGCTCGATGACCCCTCGCGCAGTCCGATGCGAACATCGGCTCCAGAGTCACGGAGGTTCAGCGCGTGAGCATGGCCTTGTGATCCGTAACCAAGAATCGCAATCTTGCGATTATCGAGAAGGTTTGCATCTACATCTGCGTCGTAATAAATAATTGCGGGCATTAAACTTTCTCTCCTCATTAGTGTCAGCTAGTAAGCCAACTAAGCGGTTCAGACGTTAGGCGAGCGGTGGGGGTATGCGCCCCTCCAAGCCCTCGGCCTCCTGTATTTACTCCTGTTTATTGGTCTTTATTGCTCTTTATTGCTCGCTAGATTTAACAGCCTTGAGCGGGCGAGAGCCTCTAATCAAGCGAGGCAGCGCCACTCGACCCGTACGTTGGAGCTCGGAAATCCCGTATGGAGCAAGGAGATCTGCCACAGCATCGAGGCCATCAGGGGTACCAGCAACCATGATGGTCACCGAGGCAACCCCTACATCTATGACCTGCCCATCGAAGATTGAGACGAGGTCGATCAGGTGCGAGCGCTCCTCTGCACTGGCCTTGACCGTTGCGATAAGCAGCTCGCGCTCCACCGCATCCGCCGCCGCCAACTCGCGAATCTCAATGACTGGAATGAGTTTGTTGAGCTGCTTAGTGACCTGCTCAATTGGAGAGGAGTCACCATCAACTACAACAGTCATACGCGAGTATCGATCATCCTCGGTCGGGCTAACTGCCAAAGAGAAAATGTTGTAACCACGTCGAGTAAACAAACCAGCGACTCGCGATAAGACTCCGGCCTTGTTCTCAACGAGGACACTCAGAATGTGATGATGCTGCTCCATCACTTTGCTCCATTCGGGGTCGGGCCGGGCAGCACATCGCTATTAGATGCGCCGGCGGGGACCATCGGGAAGACCTTCTCGCGGTAATCAGTGCGGAAGTCAATAACGACGGGACGATCTGTAATCGCGTTCGCCTTCTCAATTGTTGGTGCCACATCCTCTGGAGCATCAACACGGAACGCAACACAGCCCATCGCCTCTGCCCACTTGACGTAATCGGGGAGGTCGGGAGAGAGGTAGACCTCGCTGTAACGCTCCTCGTAGAACATCTCCTGCCACTGGCGAACCATTCCAAGGTATGCATTATTGAGAATCGCAACCTTGATCGGAATCTGCTCAGCGCTAGCGGTGACCAACTCTTGAGCGGTCATCTGGAAACAACCGTCACCATCGATGGACCAAACTGTGCGGTCGGGACGCCCAACTTTTGCGCCGATTGCCGCAGGGACAGAGAAGCCCATAGTTCCGAGTCCGCCTGAGTTGACCCATGTATACGGGTAATCAAATTTCCAGTGCTGACTAGCCCACATCTGGTGCTGGCCAACACCCGAGGCAACGATTGTGTCGTCGGGTGAGAGGTCTCTGAGTTTCTCGATAACAAACTGTGGCTTGAGCGGGCCGTCTTCTTCCTGCTCGTAATAGAGCGGGAAGTCTCTCTGCCAGGTGCGGATCTCGCTCCACCATGGAATGAGGTCTGGCCAGTGACGCTTCTCTAGGTCAGAGCGAACCGCCTTGACCAACTCCTCAATAACTCGACGACAGTCTCCAACGATCGGAACATCTGGACGACGAACCTTCCCGATCTCGGCTGGGTCAATATCCACATGGATGATCTTTGCGTTGGGGGCGAATGCATCGACCTTGCCGGTAACCCTGTCATCAAAACGAGAACCGAGTGCGATGAGTAGGTCAGCCTCTTGGAGTGCCGTAATAGCGGTGTAATTACCGTGCATACCAGGCATACCAAGGCATAGATCGTGGCGGTCAGGGAATGCTCCGCGGGCCATCAAGGTTGTGACGACAGGGATACCTGTCATCTCCGCGAGTTCACGCAGCGCCTCAGCGGCACGTGCTTTGAGGATTCCTCCACCGGCGTAGATGACCGGCTTCTTAGCGGTCCCCATAAGGCGCGCTGCATCCTTGATGAGCTTGGTGCTGACCTTGTTAGTCGGCTTATAGCCGGGGAGGTCAACCGATTCCGGCCAGTACCAATCCATGGACTCGATTGCAACGTCTTTGGGGATGTCGATGAGAACAGGGCCAGGGCGACCGGTGGTGGCGACGTGGAACGCCTCACGAACAATCTCTGGAATATCGGCCGGGTCGGTGATCAACCAGTTGTGCTTCGTGACGGGCATTGTGATGCCGACCGTGTCGCACTCCTGAAATGCATCGGTGCCGATAACGGAGTAAGGGACCTGACCAGTGATGACGACGAGAGGGATTGAGTCCATGTAGGCGTCACATAGTGGGGTAACGATGTTGGTAGCAGCAGGGCCGCTCGTAACCATGGCGACACCAGGGCGACCAGTGGCGTGTGCATAGCCCTCGGCCATGTGGCCCGCGCCTTGTTCATGGCGAACGAGTATGTGGCGAATCGATGAGTCAATGAGCGGGTCATAGACGGGCAGAATCGCTCCGCCGGGCAGACCGAATACAACCTCGGTACCCTCTAATTCAAGGCTCTTGATCAGGGCTTGGGCTCCGGTGAGTTTCATCGATACTCCTTCTCTATCTCTATTTTGGGGGCTTTATTTTGGGGGCTCTATTTTGGGAATTTAAATATTTGGGGCGGGAAACACGACGCCCCTCGCATCTGCGAGGGGCGGGAAAGTAGCGCACACGCGCCGGAAGGGCGCGGGCGCTACGGAACTACAAGTACTCGGGTCTGTAAACGCATAAGGCCCA
>JBAXPT010000146.1:0-4824 GCA_037132095.1 Actinomycetes bacterium | reverse complement strand
GGAACCTCTAAGACCGATGGCGGTCTGTAGCCATCAAATCCGAGCTCGGCATAGGCGAAGTCGTGTACCAATACAACATCATGGTCGCGAGCGAACCCAACCATCCGGGCCATAAAAGCAAGATCAACACAGGTTCCGGTTGGGTTATGCGGGAATGACATCACGACGACCCGCGGGCGCGGCCATGCCTGCTCCCAAGCAGCCTCAAGGTTTGCAAAGAAATCTTGGTCGGGTCCTAAGCGCACATAATGCACACCAGCCCCTGCAAGGATCGGGCCCCAAATGTGAATCGGGTATGACGGGCTCGGCACCAGCGCAGTGTCGCCCGGGCCAAGCAAGACCCACATCAAGTGCGAGAACCCTTCCTTCGCTCCGATGGTTACGCAGACCTCTGTATCTGGGTTTAGATCAACATCAAACTGACGCTTGTAGAGGTCAGATATTGCGAGGCGAAGGCGCGGGAGGCCGCGAGTAGCGGAGTAGCGATGGTTCCGAGGGTTCCGAGCGGCCTCTGCGAGTTTCTCGACTGCAATCTCTGGAGAGGGGAGGTCGGGGTTACCGAAACCTAGGTCAACTACGTCCTCACCAGAGCGGCGCGCGGATACCTTGAGAGCATCTATCTCTGCAAAGGCATAGGGCGGAAGGGCGTGAATGCGTCGAAACTCCATGGCCATTTACCGTAGCAGCGCAGGGCATCAAAACCGCCGATTAAGGCCAGACCAACAAGATCAAGTTAGCGACTACCGATAATCCGATCCGCCTGGGCCTGCTGCTCGTAGGAGAGCCGTGCCATCCAGAAGCGAAGGAAATTGGCGAATGAGTAACGCAGAAAGAGCGCCGATCCGACTACCGCAGCAGTTAGACCGAGGATGCCTTGCACTATCGCCTGACCCTGCTCAAGATTGTTTCCCACGGCGGCGAGCGGATAAGCCGCTATGGCAATGATCAGACCTACGACCATTAACCCGACTGCGATTCTCATCCACAGACGGTCGCGCCCCTGTGATGGATCCCTTACGCCGAGTTGCTCCATCTCAAACTTGAACTGCGCTACTCGATCTGTCTGCTCAGCGTTCATTTTTCCCCCCGCTACTTTCCTGTTGATTCCCTAGATATGCGTTCGACAATTCATTCTCTAACTCAGCCGGCGTTCCGTCTCTAACGATACGACCATGCACCATGATGGCAGCACGATCAGCTACACCAAGTACAGAGCTAGCGAACTGCTCAACTACAAGGATAGAGACTCCGCTGCGCGCCACCTGAGCAACAATCTCATAAAGTTCCTCGACGATGATCGGGGCGAGCCCCATCGAGAGCTCATCGAGGATCAATACTGCGGGGTTGGTAGCTAATCCGCGAGCCATAGCAAGCATCTGCTGCTCCCCGCCTGACATGGTGCCCGCTAATTGGCGTGTGCGCTCGGCAAGCCTTGGAAAACGCCCAAATGCGATCTCCTCGATTTGGGAGAGTGGCACCCCTGTGTAGGTCATCATCTTCAGGTTCTCACGCACGCTCAGGTTCGGGAACACTCCCCTGCCCTCTGGGACCATCGATATTCCGCGACGAGCAAGCTCCTCGGGTCGCGTGCCATTGATCCTCTTGCCGGCATAAAGAACATCTCCAGCGATAGGCGCCATGAGTCCACACGCAACTTTGAGCAGTGTTGTCTTACCTGCTCCGTTGGGCCCGAGAAGCGCCACCACGCTCCCCTCATTCACAACAAGGTTGACACCGAATAGAACCTCTATTCGGTCGTACGAGGCGTGTATTCCGCTGAGCTCCAGGAGCGGAGTCTGCGCACTCACTTAGCACCCGAGCCTAAGTAAGCGGCGAGTACAGCTGAGTCGGTCTGAATCTCGGCTGGCTCACCCGAGGCAATAACTCTCCCAAAATCGAGGACATGCACCTTTGCGCATACCTCCATTACCAGCGCAACATCATGCTCAACGAGCACAACAGCCATGCCGTCAGCAGCTAACTCTCTTAGTAGAAGAGCGAATGCGATCGTCTCAGTATCATCCTGGCCAGATGCTGGCTCATCTAGTAGCAGCACCTTGGGTTTTGTAGCTAGCGAACGACCCAACTCCACAAGTCGACACTGCCCCGTTGGCAGAGCGTCAACCCTTGCATCAGCGACGGAGCGCAGCCCAACTTTCTCGATCATTGCATCGACTACCTGCGCTGGATCATCTTTGGATCCGCTATAGGACTTGTAAATATCCGCTGCAACACGAATATTCTCGCGGACGCTCAGCATCCCGAAAAGCTCTAATCGCTGGAATGTTCTCCCCATTCCAAGACGCGCCCGCCTCGTGGGCGAGAGCTTTCTAAGTTCGCGCCCAGCCAAAATAACTCGACCAGACGTAGGCGATTGGAGACCAGTAATTACATTGAAAAGCGTTGTTTTCCCTGCACCATTTGGCCCGATCAAGCCAGTTATCTCGCCAGCCTCTGCAGCGAGCGTTACCCCGTCAAGGGCAAGGTTCCCGCCGAACCGAACCGATACTTCTGATATCTCAAGGAGCGGCATGGATGCTCGCTTCGTTAATTCCGAGGGCCGCATCTAACTCGATGAGATCCTTCTCATTCCATGGCTCGATAAAGCCCTTCCATTCAAGCGGCATTTCGTCGACCGTTGGGGTCTGCTCTACTCCACCGATTTTGAGAGTCGCAAAGATGACGGCTATAACGGGAGAGAGCGCGAGTAGTGGAAAGAAGACCGCGTTGCCATAAATGCCAGCGAGCCTCAGAATCCACACCGCTGGTATAACAATCGCTAGCCAAATTATGGCTGGACGATAGCGAATAATTGGCTCGAACCCATCTCGAATGTCGTGTATCGATCCATTTGGGTTGCGCCCAAGCCCTACCCCTGCAATACCGGGGAGTAGGCCTGCAACATTCGCAAAGAATACGCCAAGAAGAGCGAGAAGCGGCAGGATGCCCATTAATGAAACCCCTGCAAACAAAGCCCCGCCGACCGTTCCAATCCCGCCGACAACCGTTAGGAGGAGCACAGGGAGACCGCTCACAAAGTCGAAGTTCTGTGGGCTGATAGACCTGAGTTGCGTACCCAAGATTGCCCCGCCTACACCTGAGATCCCTGCAGAGAGAGCGAACACAGTGAGCTTCGTCCCCACCAGGTTGAGACCGAGAGTCGCACATGCAGCCTCACTAGATTTCATCGCAAGAAGGCGTCGTCCATAGGCACTCCTACGCACCCCTACAACTGCGATGGAGAGAACTGCAAACGCAACGCTGACAAGAACCATTTGGCGCGATGGAGTGTTGAAGGAGTATCCGAAAATATTGAGCGGTGCAACCTCTGTCGATCCAAGTTCGAAGAGGCTGATGTGTACCGGCCCAATATTAAAATCTGCAAGGTTGAAAATCCATCGGTCGAGCGCTACCGCGAAGCCGGCCGTCCCCAATGCCAAATAAATTCCAGAGAGCCTCAGCGCAGGGAGCGCTATTAATGCACCGACTGCCGCCGGAATAACGAAAGCAAGAACTAGCGCAAGAGGATTCCCACCTGCCCCCAAATGCCCAAATACCAATGCGCCGATCCCGGCGAAGGAGAGCGTGGCAAGCGAGATCTGACCAGCAAAACCGACTAACGGAACTAGTGAGAGCGCGAGGATTCCCACCGCAAATATGCGTCCATAAGTCACGGCGTCTGAGTTTGAGAGCGTTGTCGCTAGCACTACTCCACTGAATACAACACACCCAGCGAAGACGAAGGTTCCAGACCAACTCGGCATCGGGAAAAATTCGCGACTCTGGCGTCGGCCACGAAGGCGTGATGTCGGGATCACTAGCAGCACAATGAATAGCAGAATTGCGGGAGCGGCGAGGCGGAGCCCGGCAAGATTAGGGGTGCTCTTGAGATACCCAGATAAATAAGCCTCAGTGCAACCAAGAATCAATGCACCGAGAAATGTGAGGGGCAGGCTTCTAAGCCTGCCAATAATTGCAGCGGCGTATGCGTTCACAATTAAGAGTGAGAGCGTCCCCGCATCAAGTGCCACGTTGGGAACGATGAGAATTCCGCCGATGCCCGCAAGAGTGCACCCCATAGCCCATGCAAGCATTGAGACTCTATTGGGGCGTGCGCCGTTGAGAGAGGCAAGCGCTCGATCATCTACGACAGCGCGCATCGCTACACCCGTGCGTGTTAGGCGAAGAAATAGCCAGAGCGAGAGCGCCACTATGACCGCTACAGCGATGGTGGCCAGTTGCTGACCGGTGACACGTGTATCTGCGAGCGAAAAGTAATGCCCGCTAAAAAATGCGGGAACATTGCGGCTCACGCCTGGCTTCCAAATCCAGTTCGCTAATCCGATTAGTCCTACCAAGAGTCCAATTGAGACGACAAGTCGCGTGACCTCTGTCGTGTCCTCAAGGCCTCTCATAATTGCGGTATCGATAAACGCACCGATGAGCGGAGCCAAGACGAGCAGAGAGAGAAGCAATGCGAGCCAGAGTGGCCATTCCCAAGCTATGTACATCTGCCAAAAAGCAAAGGCGCAGAGCATCCCTATTGCGCCCTGAGCGAAGTTGAAGATTCCAGTAGTCGTGTAAGTCAGCACCAAACCGCTGGCAATGATCGCGTAAATGGCCCCGGTGCTTAGCCCTACGATCGTGAATGTGAGGAACTTATCCAACAATGCCTCCGGGGCGGAAGTGGGGCCGGATTTCTCCGGCCCCAAAGCATCCCCCTACTTAATTAGTAGGTCGTGCGAGTAATTAACTTCTTGATCTCAATTCTTAAAGCGCCTAATCATTACTTAAGGATCACTACTTAAGGATCACTACTTAAGG
>JBAXPT010000145.1:0-4934 GCA_037132095.1 Actinomycetes bacterium | reverse complement strand
GTGACCGGACTCTCCGCTCACCGACGGACGCGATTAGGGCTATCGCGCACATTTCAATCCGTTGAGCTCTTTGATGATCTAACTGTTAGCGAGAACCTGTTGGTTGCTGCATCTGACCCAACTTGGTGGTCCCCGCTAATGCATATGGTCGCACCAAATTTTGGACGAGGCAACGGTGCAACCGGGGTTGAGTGGGCACTTGACGCAGTTGGGCTCAGTACATTTGGCGAGTCTCTACCGACGTCCCTCTCCCACGGCCAGCGTCGACTTGTTGGGGTTGCTCGCGCACTAGTGCGGCGACCAAAAGTGATCTTGCTCGACGAACCCGCGGCGGGTCTCGACACCCAAGAGAGCAAATCACTGGGTATTCGAATCAAGGAGATCGCCGCCATGGGGATCGGAGTGCTGCTAGTCGATCACGACATGGGGCTTGTTCTCTCAACCTGTGATCGCATCTCGGTTCTCAACTTTGGCGAGATTATCGCCGTTGGAACACCCACAGAGATACGCAACGACAAACTTGTATTACAGGCATATTTAGGCACAGCAAGGTCGGAGACATGACCGTGACCTCCACTACGCAGATGAGTTCGCCGGTCCTTGTCGCTGAAGGACTCAGCGCTGGTTATGACGGGGTCCCTGTCGTACATGGAGTTGATTTAGTAATTAATCATGGCGAGGTGGTTGCGTTACTCGGTGCAAACGGAGCGGGGAAGACCACAACCTTGCTCACAATTGCTGGGTTACTTCCGCCTATTTCCGGGAGCCTTACGGTCTTAGGGGAACTCGCTCACGACGAGGAGGGAAGGGGGAGAAGAGTTCGACGCAACTCTCTAACGCGCACTTGGAAGCGAGCGCGCCGTGGGCTTTCGTTAGTCCCCGAGGATCGTGGGCTATTCCCCGGACTCACCGTAAACGAGCACCTGCGCCTCTCTCGGACGAAGTCGAATGCGACAAGCGATATCCTCGATCTCTTCCCTGCTCTTGCTCCATTGCGCACAAGGCAAGCAGGCCTCCTATCAGGAGGAGAGCAGCAAATGCTCGCCATTGCACGAGCGCTAGGCACCAAGCCCAAACTTCTGATGGTCGATGAGATGAGCCTTGGTCTTGCACCCATCATTGTGGAGCGCCTACTCCCGCTTGTGAGGTCAGCCGCTGCGGCGACAGGCGCCGGCGTGCTCATTGTTGAGCAGCATGTCCATATGGCGCTCGCCGTCTCAGACCGCGCAGTAGTGATGTCACGCGGCGTGGTAACGGTGCAGGGTGACTCCCGAGACCTAGAAAAGCGCAGTGACATCCTTGAGTCCTCCTACCTCGGCGAGGACTAGCACCCTCCCGGGGTGACCCGCTGCCCAACTCGCGGGTACCCTCTACCTCCATGGAACCTTCACACCTCTCAACAGCCGCGTCTGACCGCCTCCAAGAAGAACTAGCAGAGCGCTCTGGACCGCGACGCCTAATGATCACGGAGCGCATCGAGATAGCGCGTGAACTCGGCGATCTAAAAGAGAATGCCGATTACCACGCTGCTAAGGATGAGCAGGGTCTCAACGAAGCACGCGTTCGCCAGATCAAAGCGATTCTCCTAGATGCAGTGATCGTTGATTCTGCTACCGGTGATGTTGCCGGCCCGGGAACAATTGTAGAACTCAGATATGAAGGCTCTGACGAGACGACCAAGTATCTACTTGGATCGATAGAGGAGCGCAACGACGAACTCGATGTGCTCTCAACATCATCGCCGCTCGGGCTCGCTTTAAATGGAAAAGGCCCTGGAGAGACTGTTGAGTACCGCACGCCAGCGAAGAAGACGCTAACGGTTGAGATCATCTCTGTTAGTTCTGCTGGCTAGCCGTCTGAAGTAGGTAGCCCCGTGGTCTGAATCAGTAGAGCACCGAGTTTGGGGTTGTGTAATACGGAGTCGCTGACCAGTAGATCTGGTAATTGGCATTTCCGCCCCAGCACTTCATACCAACAACATTCGCCACACTCCCTATAGCGCAGGTATGAAGGCTGCTGCTAGAGGAGGAGATAGCAGTGACAGCGCTTATACCAGCTAACACGACCGGCGTAGTCTGAGAGCCAACCAGCTGCCCGTACTGATTCTCACCAGGGGTCTGACCAGTCTGCCCTGAGGAATAATTTCCCCAGCACTTAACTGTTTGATCGCTAAGTAGCGCACACGTGTGGTACTTCCCAGCGGCTACATCAACAGCATTGGAGATCCCAGAGGCCACGACTGCGGCTCCTACGGAGGCAACCTTCGTTCCGTTACCGAGCTGTCCGTAGGTATTACTCCCCCAGCACTTCACTGTGTTATCGGGGAGAACCGCGCAAGCGTGGTCTCCTCCGACAGAGATTGCCTTCGCTTGCAGGGTCCCAGGTAAAGATGCCCCTCCACTTCCAAGGCACATAACGGTCCCGGAGGTATCTGCTTGTGCGCCCGCAATTACACATGTGGCAGTGCCTCCAGCGCTAACGGCTTTCGCCTTCAACGGGGCCGTCGTGCTGCCGACAGCCAAGAGTCTGATCGCAGCAGTCTTGTTTGTGGAGTAATTAAGAGCCGCCCCAGAGCCCCAGCAGTAAACATCCCCGTAACGATCTAATGCACATGTATGTGCGTTCCCAGCCGTTATTCCTACGACCTGGCCCAAGCGGTAGTTCGCGGCATCGTACACATCGACCGCGATTGAACTGTTCGTTGTCGAGCGGTTTCCCAACTGTCCATTGCTGTTGGAACCCCAGCAGAGGACGAAGCTCCCCGTCCCAGCAATTGCGCAGGCATGATTCTGGCCGGCTGCAATAGCTGTTACGGGTTGAAGCGGTCCGTAGGGGGAGCTGCCATAGAGAACTTCAGATGCCGAGGTGGTATTCGTACCCGAGGTCCCATTGGTACTCGGCGTTGCATTACCAACTTGTCCATAGGAATTGGCGCCCCAGCATTTCGCTCTCCCAATGGAGGTAACCGCGCACGAGAAACCTTCGCCAGCGCCGATCTTCGTTGCGACTGCATTACCTATTGTGTCACTAATGACTGTGCCGGAGCGCTGCGAGTCTCCACTCTGCGACGCTGCGATCGCCATTGCACCACCGGCAACTACAACTACCGCCGCCGCAACTGCAATCCATCCCTTGGTTCGCCGAGAGGAAGCCCTTCCTGCTGACTTCTTCTCACCACTTGTCTCAAGACTCGAAGTGCTCAACGCTTTACTCCCTTTATATAAATTCGATCACCTGAAGTGATCAGGTAGTTACGCCTGTTAGTACTCGAAATTAAATGCGCCTCGGGTGTCAGGAACTCGGGCTAGGCAACCGGGGTTATTTTTACTGGCGTTGTTATAAATGGTGAGGCCGGAGAAGACACTTGAGCACTCGTGTTGAGGCCCCAGCACTTCACCCATGGAGCTCCAGCACCGCCTCCGCCTCCGCTTGCACAGGTATGCGAACTGCCGCTAGAGGTACTAATCGCAGTTGCTCCAAGCAGCCCGGCGACCTCTATCGGAGTGGTCTGTTTAGAGGTGCCTCCTGGCGCCTGGCCTGTCTGTGCTGCTGAGTAGTCTCCCCAGCACTTGACTGTGTTGGCCGCCGCTGTGCTGCCAGCAATGAGAGCGCAGGTGTGCTTGAGGCCTGTGACTACATCAATTGCGTTAGTAATACCGGTACTCTGAAGCGAGCCTTGAGACGCAGTCGTCGTTCCATTGCCCAACTGACCGTAGGTGTTGTCTCCCCAGCATTTGACCGCCCCATCTACGGCGAGCACTACACACGAGTGATCTCCGCCAACTGATATCGCCCTTGGCTCCGGAATCCCACTCGGATTACCTCCGCTGCAGAAAACGTAAGGGGTCTGTCCTGACGGAGCAGTTACCATGCAGACGTTGCCCACGCCGCCATAGCTCAAAGCCGTGACAGGATTTCCGGCAGCGGAATAAAGTCGTGCGACATTATCACCACCCCCCCAGCACCAAACTTCCTTCGCTGCTGTCACGGCACAGGTACCGTCATCCCCAGCGGATACTGCGAGTAAATTCGTTAACAACCCGCCAGTTGATTTCGTTACTGGGTTAGCGAATGAATATTCGGGGGTATAGCTATCACCGGAGCCAACTTGTCCATTGTCATTACTCCCCCAGCAAAAGACGGCACTCACACCATAAAAGCCGCACCCATGGGCCAAACCTGCTGATACAGAATTCCCGCCAAAAATAGCGCTACTGGAGGTTTTGACCTTCCCAATCGCAGCCGGACTCGTAAGAGTGTTGTTCCCGGCTTGCCCTTGAGAATTACCCCCCCAGCACTCAATATTGGAGTAGTAAACAAGGCACGAAGTTGAACCACCAACGGCGATCTTCATAGAAGCAGCGGCGCTCGTTGAGCCACTAATAACCGTGCCGGAGCGCTGTGAGTCTCCACCCTGCGATGCTGCGATCGCCGTTGCACCACCGGCAACAACAACTACCGCCGCTGCAACTGCAATCCATCTCTTCGTGCGCCGAGATGAAGCTCTTCCTGCCGGCTTATCCTCACCACTTGACTCAAGACTCGAAGTGCTCAACGTTTTACTCCCATAAAAAATTATCGAGATTCCAATATCGGCAATGTTTAATCGCCTAATGATCTTTTGACACGAGCGCTGACTCTAGCCAACGCAGGGGTGCAGACTCTTAGAAAAGTTTTCCAATATTGATGAATTTCGCTCCAGTTGAGACGGCTTAGGAATTGCCCTAACTCTTCTGCCTCTAGGAGTCTCCCTTAAGCCCGGCGGCGACCTCCAACATACGAGCTGCCTCGCGCACCGCAGACCCAAAGCGCTTCCCGGGGCTTGAACCAAACCGATCAATCGGCCCACTAACCCCGACGGCCGCTACCACAACTCCTGGGCCATCGAATACCGGTGCGCTTACGCTCGCTACCCCGGCCTCTCGCTCTGCAAC
>JBAXPT010000144.1:0-5061 GCA_037132095.1 Actinomycetes bacterium | reverse complement strand
CTGAAGTATTTTGAGAAATCCTCAATGCCGAACTCAACATCACGCTCGGCCTGCTCGCGCGTCTCTGCGATATGCATTGGGCCTACGAGTCTCCACGAAGATCGATCGACGGTGTGCCCGTTCTCCGTTGCGATCTCATCCCAGACGTCGTAGTGGTGGCTAAGCATGTCCATGCCTTGGCGCGCAGTCGCCGCTATCGAGATCATCCCGACTCCATGTTTCCCTGCGCTACGCGGACCGATTGGTGAGAAGGACGCCGCTACTGCAACCTCAAGATGTGGCTGTGAGTACGAGGAGAGCTGAAGGTGCGCATCCTCGAGAATGAAGCCATCTGTCTTCATACTGACGCGCTCGCCGCGCAGAAGCGCCATGATCGCGTCGAGACTCTCCTCCATGCGCGGGCGTTGCGTCTCCGAAGGTATGCCAAGCATGTGCGCATCGGAGGTCAACTGCCCCGGGCCTACGCCGAGCATCACGCGTCCTCGAGTTAGATGATCGAGTAACACCATGCGATCTGCGAGTAGGAGTGGGTGATGGTACGGAAGGCTCGCAACGCCGGTACCGAGACGTATGTGTTTGGTGCGCTCGGCCGCCACTGCGATGAAGACCTCTGGTGACGCAATGATCTCGTACCCGCCGCTGTGGTGCTCTCCGATCCAGGCCTCCTCGTAGCCGAGGCGATCAAGGTGCACGACGAGGTCGAGGTCACGCTCTAGAGCAAGCGTCGGGTTCTGGCCAACAGGGTGAAAGGGGGCGATGAATACTCCGAAGCGCATAAGCAGCGAGTCTTAGCAGTTCAAGCGTCGGTGTCAAACTTGGATCGGAGTTGAGAGCAAACCAGCCCTAGAGATTGGCGATTTGGTCCCCAAGAATGAGTTCCATCAACTCTGTCTGGCTTCGTACTCCAACCTTATGAAAAATCGCAGAAAGATAGTTGCGTATCGTTCCATTTGAGAGATGGAGAGTTCGCGACATCGTCTGCACTCGGTAGCCATCTGCGAGGAGGGTAATTATTTGGCGCTCGCGTTCTGTGAGTCGATATGTATCAACCAATTTTTGAATTCCTCGAGCATTGATTGGGTTACCTAGAAACTCCTCTCTGGGTTCTTCGTTTATTGCGGCTTGCGTAATCGCCTCGAGGCGCTCCTCGAATCCATCCTCATTTGCGGATGAAACAGAGACTCGACTTGTAATGCTTAGCCAACCTGACGGCATCCCCATAGGGCGATCAAGAGTGGCTTCGACGGAGAAGTAACCTCCCTGCGCGTCAGGTGCGCGAAAACGTAGATGGATAGTGGTCTTCGCAGATTCACCGCTACGCACATTCTCACCTACGAGCAGAAATGCCGCTAGATCTGATGGGTGGATATTAGGCAGCACAGAGAATCCGAGAAGATTCACATCACTCTCAACTAATTTCTCAGGCTCAGGGACGATGAACTGCAGCCTCCAATCGTGATCAATTAATGCATATGTATAGATGTTTTCTGGGATACCGGTAGCCATCAGCGATCGGAGTGAGAGGTTGTGATCTCTCCAACTAAATTCAGATTCGAGTGGGGAGTCGGTCACGTAGGCAACTAAATACCTGGGCTTGGAGACCCTTCGTTCGGCGGCACCGATTGTGATGGTTCTTTGGATTAAAGGGTCATCTGGTACCAAAGTGGTAATTGTAAATGAGTCAATATCTCCAGCGAGAATATCTCTGGCTCGGTTGGTTGAGTCTCCGATTCCAAAGTCTTCTTGAGACCCCAGCGAGATTGGTGCTCCGATGAGGTCTGCACGCTCGAAGCCAATTAGTTCGGCATATGCATGGTTCACCGCAACATATTTTTTCGATGAAGAATCAATTAAGGCTGCCGCAATAGCGGCATCTGCAAGAGATCCCGTTGTGAGGGCATGTGCAAGTTCAATGACATCGGAGGGTTCACTATGCGGGTTCTGAGGAAGTATTTCCTGCTCGCTCCATGTGACTCTCATAAACTTTCGCGGTGAAATCCCGGGTCCAGCTGTGGCGCGCACACTTACTGAAAAGAGGACTGGCTTATCTCTATTATCGAAAAAAACTGCCTCGGTTTGATACTCAGTAATTGAGCCAGCAGCTAGTTGCTGGTACTTGGTGAGACCGTCCATGTTGACGTCATTGGTAGCGCCTTTGCCGTTCATGGCGTCACCAATCTGCACGCCGATGCGCTCTGCGTCCCTCGCAGCAGACTCATTCATCTCGATGATGATCACGTTGTCAGGGTCCGTAATATCAGCGAGGGCAAATGGCTCTTCCCTATCCAAGGCTTTAGATGAGAGAGGTTGCTGAGGCGTAACGGTTTGGTCAGACTCGAGACCCAAGCCTTTATCAGCTAATCCTGTCAACCTTCCCCCTCTTAAGCCCGGCGAGTTAAGTTCCCGAGCATAGAGGAATCCGCAAGAGCCTTGAGTTGATTTCCGAAGACTTTAACGAGCCAAAATCAGGCGGGTGGCTCTGCTCAGACCGACTCTGCGGAGACCCATCGATCGAGCGTGGGTCCACTCTCAAATGATGTGATGAGTGCGTATCTCGGCTCTGAACCAGGATGAACGACTACATGCCAGAGTCTCTGAGTATCTACAAGAAAGCGAGAGCCTCGATGAAGCGGGACACGTGTCTCCGTTGAGGGGTCGGGTAGCCCGTCGTCGCCGCTATCCATGAGGATCATGTAGGAATCTGGGTTGTCGGTGAGTTCTACCCAAGACCTGACTACCCAACCATCGCTCTCAGGATTGAATCGATTGTTGTCGTCGCGGTGTAACTGGCGAATCGCTGCCTCACGATCCTGCGGCTCGAGTTTGATTATGCGTACGCGCCCGAAGTTTGCACCAACCCCTGAGACGTAGTCGCGCAGTGTCGGGCAGAGAGCGGCGTTGCTAGTAAAAATTGCATCTTTGTCTGGGTGCTCGTCATCTGCGGACCAGAACCCTCGGCAATCCAACTGCCCATCGGTGGTGGCGATGGGGGCGAAGTTGGTATCGCCACCGCTCTTCCAGTCCATGTACTCAAGAGAGAGGTACTCGGAATCGTCTATCTCGAATGGCGCATCTCGGAGCAGCACAACGCCATTGGCTGCGAGCGCATCTAGCCGAGGGTGTGGAGTAACGAGAGGGATAGCGACGGACCAGTGCTCTTGAGTGGGCCAGAAAGCAGTTGTCATTGCCTCAGTCTACGGATATCAGAGCAAATGGTGTGCTCTGTGGCGAAGATCAATCAGCCGCGGCGAATGCATCGAGAATCGCCTCTCGCCACGCCGGTAATAGGGCGCAGCCTTCATCGCCTGTGCGCCCAATCCTCACGAGTACGAGGTCTAGCGCTGGGCATACCAGTACGCACTGGCCTTCATGGCCGTTCGCCCAGAAGGAGCCATAGCGATCCTCGGAGACCCACCAATGATTCCCATAGAGCCGGCCGTTGTCTTCATCCCGAGAGAGTGGAGTTCGAGCGTGGTCTACCCAGCCCTCAGGCAGAATCCGCTCGCCGCTCCAGACTCCATCGCGCAGGTAGAGAAGCCCAAAACGTGCAAAATCGAGTGCAGTTGCATAGACAAAAGTCGAGGCAACCCAAGTGCCGGAGGCGTCAATGGTTGCGCGAGCGCTCGACATGCCGATTGGGTCGAGGAGTCGAGACTGCAGAAATTCATCGATGCGGGTCTCTGGAGCGAGGGCACGGGAGGCAATGGCCGAGAGAATGTTGGAGGTGCCGCTTGAGTATGCATAACGCGAATTCGGTGGCACCTCGGCTGGGCTCTTCTCCGCAAAGCCGGCTACATCGTCTCGCCCTTCGCCGAAAAGCATTGCGACCACATCGGATGGTGTGTCGACCCTGTAGACCTCGCTCCACTTGAGGCCGTCTCGCATAGCAAGGAGATCTGCAGTTGTAATGCTCTGCCTCGGGTCGCCAGCCTTTGACCAGGCATCAACCGGTGCAGGCGCATTGAGCACAAGACGACCATCGGATACGAGCATCCCGATAACTGCGTGCAGCATTGACTTAGCCATCGACCACGAGAGGAGTGGGGTCTCCTTAGTTATTTCGTCGCCGTCACCCTCAAAAGAGGGGAGACGGTTTGCGTAGCGCTGCGCTACGACCTTGCCCTTATAGACGATTACAACGCCAAAGGTCTCGTGAAATAGAGATTCAGGGTCGAACATCTCGTTTAGTAGCGACTCGATCTCTACACCTTTAGGCAACTCAGCGGTTGGCCAGTCGTCGCCTGGATACGGCGTCCCCTCGGGTTGAGGCGGAAGGACGATCAATGGAGGCTGTTTCACGCTTTCTCCCCGCTATTAGATCGGTAGGTTCCCCGTAGCAGTTCGAGTTGTGCCGTGATCCCGATATGCAGCGATTGTGCGTTCGGCGGTGCGCATCATGTGAATCTCATCCGCTCCATCTGCGAAGCGTGCCCAGCGAGCATTCATATACATGTCGGCCAACGGAGAGTCCTTTGAGTAACCAAGTGCACCGTGGACCTGAATTGCGCGATCGATTATGCGGCATAGGGAGTTGGCTACAAAGTGCTTCGTCATTGAGACCTCAGACTTGAAGTCTTCTTTGCGGTCGATTTTGTATGCAGAGTGGAGCACCATGAGCTTGCACTGGTAGAGCTCAATGGCCGAGTCGGCGATGAGCCACTGGATGCCCTGCTTCTCAGCGAGGAAGGATCCGTGTGAGTAGCGCGTGAGTGAGCGCTCAACCATGAGGTCGAGTGCAGTCTCAGCCTGCGCGATCCAGCGCATGCAGTGAGCGAGGCGTGCAGGGCCAAGTCGGAATTGACCGAGGAGGTGCCCCTGGCCGCGCCCGCCGAGCATCTGATCTTTGTGGACCCGCAGGTCTTCGATGAGGATCTCTGAGTGCCCGGTACTTCCGTGCATCGTCTCTATCTCGCGTACTTCGTTCCATCCCTCAGAGGGGAGATCGATGATAAAGGCTGTATTTGCAGCCTGCGGAAGATCGGGGTCGTCCTCTGTGCGGCATATAAGGATCGCAAAGTTGGCGCGGTTCGCTCCACTAATAAACCACTTGTGTCCGTTGAT
>JBAXPT010000143.1:0-5097 GCA_037132095.1 Actinomycetes bacterium | reverse complement strand
TACTAGCGGTTCTTCTTTATTGCTAGGAGCACGCTGCAAATGGCTCAGCTGAGATCCTGTTCGCGCGAATGAAATAGACCGGTCGAGCATTCTGGTGCCACTAGCAAATTTGCGGCGTTTGTTCATGGAGAGGCTGACGAGCGGCGCAAGTGTCTATGCGCTAAAGGTTGTTTCAGCAATAACTAAGGCGTGGTCTGTTCCTGCAGCAATTGCTTCTTCGTAAAGGTGTTCCACGCTGTTGACAGTGAACTGACTAGATAACCAGATTTGGTCATAGCGAACTGGGGTTTTGCTACGGCTAAGCACATGAGTTGTTGCAAGTGGACCGGAGGCGGGAATCTCATTACGAGCGCTGGGGTTACTCCGAAGCCACGAGCGGTACGCATCAGTGAGGTGGTGAGTAGGTTTAGGGCCAACAAGAACATCATCTCCCGTTGCGGTGCCCATGGTCGGTCCACCGGTGTGCCAGTGTGTGCGTACATCTAAATCTTCTACAGGGTCGTGTTCTGGAGTATTGAAATCGCCTCCGAGGATTGCCGCTTCTGGCGAGATGCGTTTTAGCCACTGAGCGACGCGCACAGCCTGCTCAGGCTTCGATAAACCATGAGAACCGGTCGGGGCATGGTAAGCGACGACTGTGATTTGAGCACCTTGGTGCTCAATCCATGCAGCAAGAATCTTCTCAGGGAGAGGTGCATCAGGGAACGGCGTGAATGTTTTTGGCCTGGCCCCTCGACCAGCGATTGCTACCGAGCGAGGGCCGTCGGCTCGTTTTACGGCACGAAGCATCTCCGGAAACTCGAGCCCGACGTGAATACCCCAATCAAGGCCCGCTGCATTTAGGAAACCTTCGAAACCGTCAGGATTGACTTCTTGGAGAAGCGCAATGTCAGCACCATTTGCTTCAGCAAGAGTTTGACCAAGCCGCTTAGCGGAATCCCCGCGTTTTCCCTGCAGATTCCACGTGGCGATTCTCATCAGTTCTCTTTTCCTAAAGGAAGTATGACGATTGCATTGATGCACCCGAGCAATTTGATGTCGTTCTTGACCATTACCTGCCCATGCCGCAAAATGTGTCTGATTAGTCTCTGCGCAACGAGAGTACTTCCGCAATGGGCAAATGGGTAGGCGTTTGATGCCTATTTAGTTCTTGAGGGCGGGTGCGCTGAATTCGTAACCGAATTATGCAGACCAGGAGTCGCCTGGGGTTACTTGTCCGCCCTCTGGAATCTTTAGAGACTCGCGCACATCGGCTAGCGGTAGTGAGAGAAGCGACATCCAGTCCCAGTTCGCGTCATAGATATCTGTCTGAGTCTGCGAACCTCGAAGCGCTGCGTTTGCCATCATCTCTGGGTCAAGGTGCGAGTGCCCCTCGGGAAAGACTCCAAGTTTTATGCCTTGATGCCATTGCAGCAATACAACGGAGAGCCAACCGATTCCAGCCGATGCATTCGCCGCATTGAAGACCGCCGTGTAGACCTCGCCCTGCGCAGATGTGTTGTACGCCGCAAGCACATGATGCACGTCATGCGAACCAAGGAACTCAACGGGGAGCGGCGTACCCGGCATACCCGGCATATCGAACCTCGCCTCGTTATAAAACACGCGCATCATCGCACCGAGAGAACCCTCAGGCGCGTCTGCGATGAGCCGGTGATATCTGGAGATTGTCTCAGAGGTGGTAATTGTCTCAAGGTTGTGACGCTCCATGTGGTCTGCAATCACGTTGTTATCAATACCTATTCGCTCTGAGAGAAACCGTCGAAACAGATCAGCTTTAGACGCGGCAGAGTTTTCATTCGCAATGGCCTCAATGTTGCGCGCCATTACATCGTCAATGCCTAGACGCGTGGCAACCCAATGTGCAGCGGCGGTTGCCTCGGGGTCTGGGTCGTCCGCAAATAGAGAGACGAGCAACCCTGCATGCACTGCCTCTAGGCGATCGCTCTCGGTTGTGAGACCCTTGAGAATCTCTGCAATTGCTGCCTCGGAATCGACCCACGGCTCATTAGGCCCAAGGAGATCTGAGAAATCAAGCGGCTCATCAAAACCGTGGCATCCAGCACATCCCTCTAGTGCTGCAAACATAGTTACGAGCTCGGCTTCGTCGCCTGCAAAGGGACGCGTGCCGAGAGCAGTAGCTACTAAACGCATCACAGATATATATGCACGCCGTGTCTCAGGCGGTCCGAATACAAGTAGGGCCATTTCTGCCTAATCCTTCTATTGGTAAATCTGCATATCGTTGAATCTGAATATTTAGCCACGCTACCTGCACTTGCCCTGATCAGCATAGGACAGACTAAAGAAGTGAAGCCTGACTTGATTATTGACTTAGACGATGGGCATGGTGATGCGGTTACTTCGTAGTAGAAGTGCTTAACGCTCTCGACTGTGAATAGTGGTGATAACCAGTTTTGACTAGATCTATTAGCGTCGAACCGCTACGCGAAAAAACTTATCGGGGTCTTGATTCAGTACCAGCAGCAGATTGGTCCAGATATCCGGCAGTGGAAGAGTCTTATGGTTCACCGGAAGAACGCAGAGAATCTGTTTTTCATACGGTTTCTCTCTTGGTCTGAACTCGAGATTGTAGAGCCTTCCTAATCGGATCCTTCCTCTCGCCGTCTCTACCCAGAACCCACTGTGGTGAACATAATCTTCTCGTTGAAATGGATTGAGTAGTGAAAGGAGCAACTCGCGAGCACGCTCATGGGCAGTTCGACGCGCAGCTACCCTCTCCATGCTCGATTCTGAGGGCCATATGGTTCTGACCGGTAGCGTCGAAGTGAAGATTGTTGTTCGAGGGCGCCTTCGAGTGCGAGTACGCGCCGGTGTTCGCGTTATCCAAGTGACCCCTTCGACGGGGTGTGGCCGAATCTCTGCACGACCTGATACAACAATCGACCCATCTGGATAGACGTGGAGTTCTCTGCCGTCGGGGAGTGGCTCAACCTCGTACAGAATTGATGGTGCTTCGAGCGTTACTGTCATCCGCCTACGACAGCGCGTACCCAGACGATCTCCTCAGCCTCTGCATCAAATGCTTTTATGAGCGTTGTCTCCGATGCGGGTGCGCCGGCGGGCCTTGCAAATGCCATCCGGCGTTCCATCGAGAGGGACCTAAAAATTCTCTCGGCCTCTACGAGCGTCTCAGGATCATCAACTGACCACTTCACGACGGTGTCGCCGGTTTCATCCAGAATTCGCATAATTCCCATTCAAATCTCTTCTCTAAAAACTAGGGAGCCTCGGTTACGGAGGCATAGTCGAACATATATTCGCCCATTAGTCAACCCCCAAAAATGGCCCTAGACGCAATGGGTAAGACTGTGGTCATGAAGCCTGACTTGATTATTGACTGCGACCCAGGGCATGACGATGCGATGGCGATCTGCGTCGGAGCGAATCGAGGGCACTTAATAGGGGTTACGACCGTCGCCGGCAATGTCTCTCTCGAGCACACAACCAACAACGCACTCGCTGTCGTACAGATGCTCGGGATCGATGTAGAGGTTCACTCCGGTGCTGCTGGCCCAATCAATGGGGACGCTGGGCGCTTTGCATCGTTTGTTCACGGAGAGAACGGACTCGTAGGCGCCACCTTGCCTGAGATTACGAAACAGGTGTCATCAATAGATGCTGCAAGTTACATACTCGAGGCAACTGCTGATAACCCAGGCACCTGGCTTGTTGGGGTGGGTCCTCTAACAAATATTGCGACTGCGCTACAGCGAGACCCAGCGCTCATTGACCGAATCTCCGGTATCTCAATAATGGGTGGTGGCACCTACGGAAACATCAGCGCAGCCGCAGAGTTCAACATCAATTTTGATCCAGAGGCCGCAGAGATTGTCTTCAGTAGCGGTGCGCGCATAGTGCAGTGTGGCTTAGATGTGACACACCAACTACTGGTGACCGACGCTCTCGTCGATGCAACGGCACAGATTGGTAATGACTTTGGGCGCTTTAGCAATGGCTTGCTCGCTGGTTATCTTGAGAACATTCGCCTTCTAACCGGCGAGAGCCTTGAGGCTGTCCTCTACGACCCCTGCGCAGTTCTAGCGATTACTGACCCAGAGATATTCGAGTTTGCCGATCGCTACGTGTCAGTTGAGACACGAGGTGAACACACGCGAGGAATGACTCTTGTGGATCAGCGCTCGTGGATGCGCGGCGGGCCAGTTAAATGGGCTGAGACGATCGATGCGGCGCGCGCCACAGAGATGGTCCTCGCCGCTATTACTGCTGCTCCCTGATCAAGGCCTCTACTTCTGAGCGTGTTGGGAGCGAGGCGCGTGCGCCTACTTCTCTTGTAGCTAGCGCGCCAGCAGCACCCGCAAAGATGGGATCATCACTAACTGCAAGCGCCGCGCAGAACGCATCGCCGGCACCGGTTGTATCTAGAGCCTCTACCGAGAATGCCTTGAACTCTTCATGCGAGCCATCTTTCTTATAGCGCCTCGCCCCGTTCGCTCCAAGGGTCACCACCACATCACCCGCCCCGCGCTCTAGTAGGGAGAAGGCTCCACCATAAGCCTCGCACTCCGTTTCGTTTACAACAATCGTGCTCGAGTGCAGAACCCACGATGAATCGGTGAGGTCAATCGGGCTTGGGTTGCAGATAGTGCGCAGCGAACGATCGCTCCCGATTCCAAGTGCATGTGAGGCAGACGCAACGCCGATCTCGAAACCCACAACGAGAATCTCAGGCCGTAGAGCCTCTATGGCCTCTTCAATCTGCTCGCGAGTTGCGTGCCGGTTTGCGCCTGGCGCGACTGCAATCGTGTTCTCGCCATTTGAATCGATACTGATAAGCGCAGTACCGGTAGCGGCGGCATCAATAATGCGCATGAAAGTTGCATCGACTCCAGTGGCAACAAGATCGCGCCTGATCTCGTCTCCATATGCGTCGTTACCAACGCAGCCCACAAACGAGACCTGCGCACCTAGTCGCGCAGCTGCACTTGCTTGGTTCGCTCCCTTTCCCCCGAGTGCGGAGAAGAAATCGCCTCCACTAACAGTCTCGCCTGCAGCCGGAAGGTGTCGCCCTTGCCAGATCAAATCCATATTGGCTGAGCCAACAACACAAATGCG
>JBAXPT010000142.1:0-5140 GCA_037132095.1 Actinomycetes bacterium | reverse complement strand
GTTGCCTAGGGGTTGACCTTCATGGAAAGGACCTGACAATCGCGAACACAATCGGCGCCGACTTCTCTTGCAGCACTCAATGCTCCAACTTATCGGGTGCCATTTTTAACGGTACTGACCTAACCCGAGCCAATTTAACTGGCGCGAACTTGAACGGTGCAAAACTTAGGAACACCACTTTAGGTCTGAATTTTGTGTGCTCCGAAAACACAACAACCTGCAGGTACAAAGGAACTAATTTTACTAAAGCGGATCTGACGAATGCCGACCTAACAGGTTCTACCTACGACAGCGCAGGCGGTACAGGTGAAACGGTGTTTACAGGCGTGATCTGGTCAAACACAACCTGCAGCGGCGGCGGTAACTCAGATTCATACACTCCAAAAACCTGCCTCAATCACTAGAGCACAGAGTTAAGTTCGATCCCTGCAGCTCCAAAGTGCTCGTGGTGGAGACTGTCGGCGGCTAACTGTGCAAAGCTGAACCGCATGCCGGGCGAACTTCCAGAGGGTCTATACGAAGCACTAATAACCCGTGGGCTAGAGAAGAAGCTCTCCGAGATAGATCCGCGAGTGATCGAGAAGCGCCTCGTTCATCGCGCAGAGGTCCCAGATCGTTTCGCATTACATCTAGCTAGAGCGATTGAGAAATCACTTAGATCTGTTCCGGAGGCCGACCGCGTCGCGGTCGGGTTAGGTGTCTTGGAGTCGGTGCTCGATGTTCTTGCAGGTTTATCTGCGAGCGATGTGGTTGACCTAGAGCGACTTGCTGCGGAACCATCAATGCTCAGATCAGTCACGAGCATTCTTCCGGACGGATCACCGCGCACGATTGTTTCGCCGCTGATCTCGCTTCTAGATACGACGCTTCTAACAAATGCTCCTAATGAGCCGCGTGTAGGGCACCAAATACATGCCGAGATTGGATCATCGAACGATATAGATGTTTTGATGGCATTTGTCCGTCGCTCTGGTATCGCTCCTATGAGAGCTGCGTTAGAGGCGCACTGTGAGCGAGGGGGGCGTCTGCGGCTCCTTACTACGACGTACACAAACTCAACAGAGCGTGAAGCACTCGATGTGCTAACGGCACTCGGCGCAGAGGTGCGTGTTTCCTACGACACTTCCACCACACGCCTTCACGCTAAATCATGGCTATTTCATCGACTGAGCGGATTCTCCACTGCATACATTGGTTCTTCGAACCTCACACACTCAGCGCAAGTAGCTGGCCTTGAGTGGAATGTCAGGGTGTCGGGAGCGCGCAACCCAGATGTGATTGCCAAAATGGCTGCAGTCTTTGACTCCTACTGGGAAACGCCCGATTTTGCACCCTACGACTCAGCCGAGTTCGATGAAAGAACGGAACGCTTATCAAATGCAGGGCCATTTATTTTCCTGAGCCCCGTGCACGTTTCTCCATTTCCATTCCAGGAGAGACTCCTTGAGCAGATTGCCCTTGCTCGTGAAGAAGGGCACCACCGAAATCTTTTGGTTGCAGCAACTGGTACCGGCAAAACGGTGATGGCTGCGCTTGATTACTCGCGCCTTGCAGAGGTGCTGCCGCGTGCTCGGCTGTTGTTCATCGCTCACCGGCAGGAAATCCTCGACCAAAGTCAGGCGACCTTTCGCCATGTTATGAGAGACCCCGGATTTGGTGAGCAGTGGATCGGTGGAGCTAGGCCTAAGAAATTCGAGCATGTATTCGCCTCCATTCAAACGCTAAATAATATTGATCTAGAGAACCTTGCAGCCGATCATTTTGATGTCGTGATTATCGATGAATTCCACCACGCGGCCGCTTCTTCGTACCAGGCATTGATGGAGCATGTTGAGCCAGTCGAGCTGCTCGGGCTAACTGCGACCCCAGAGCGCACAGACGGCAAGCCCATTCTCCATTGGTTCGATGATCGAATTGCAGCGGAGCTTCGTCTATGGGATGCAATTGATCAGCAACTTCTAACACCGTTCGCATATTTTGGTATTAGCGATGGACTCGATCTATCCGCTGTTCCATGGAAGAGAGGGATTGGGTATGACAAGCAGGGCCTTACGAATCTCTATACGGCTAACGACATGTGGGCCCAGCATGTGGTTGGTGAGTTCGCCAAACGCGTTGACGATGTGTCGACAGTTAGGGCCTTAGGGTTTTGTGTCAGTGTCGAGCACGCGATCTTTATGGCGGAAGTCTTTAATAAGGCTGGCATCCCTGCCGTCGCTGTATCTGCTGCGACGTCATCGGACGACAGACGAGCTGCGCTTCTTGATCTAAGCGCGGGCCGAATCCGCATTGTCTTCTCGGTCGATCTCTTTAACGAAGGCGTCGATGTCCCAGCAGTTGATGCGCTCCTAATGATTCGGGCTACAGATAGCCCAACCCTTTTCCTCCAACAATTAGGACGGGGCCTGCGCAAGAGCTCAGACAAATCTCTCTGCACGGTCTTGGACTTTGTTGGTAATCACCGCCGTGAGTTCCGATTTGATCGAATATTGCGAGCATTGCTTGGAGGCTCAAGGAAGGATGTGGAGAAACAGGTTGAGCAGGGATTTCCATTCTTGCCCGCTGGTTGTCACATGGAGCTTGATACCGTCGCTAGAGAGATCGTCCTGCGAAACATCCGAGAAGCGGTGCCGACGCGATGGAATGATAAGGCAGCAGAACTTCAAGCTTTAGGGCAAGGCAAACCCGACATCTCACTCGCTCAGTACATGGAGGAAACAGGACTCGAGCTCGAGGATATATATACGGGTAATAAGAGTTGGTCTGATCTTCGCGAGGCAGCAGGACTCCCCGTACAGCCTTCTGGTCCATACGAAGAGATATTGCGCCGCGCAGTTGGACGCCTACTGCACGTTGACGATCGACTTCGTTTGAATGGGTATCGGATGGTTGCGGCTGGCTTGCCAGTCAGTTCCGTTGAGGGTGTACCCAACGGCCAGAGAGATGGTCTCGCCAAGATGCTCCTAGCCCAACTGGTTGAGCAAGTGGCGCTAGCGGATCTCTCTAGGAGCGCGACCCTTGAGGAGGCCGAGCAACTTCTCGCCGATCACCCACAGGTATGTAGCGAGATTGTCGAGTTACTCGATGTGCTTTCAGGGAAGATTTCACATCTTGCAACCGTGTTGAGCACGAACCCGACCGTGCCATTGAGGGTCCATGCGCGCTACACCAGACTTGAGATTCTCTCGGCGTTTAACCAGGGTGAAGCGGTGCGGCCATCCACATGGCGGGAGGGTGTTCGGTGGCTGCCTGAAGAGAAGACAGATATTTTTGCGATTACCTTGAATAAAGCAGACGGTAATTTCTCTCCAACAACCTCTTATAAGGATCAGGCAATTAGCCCGACTATTTTTCATTGGGAGAGTCAGGCCGCAACTCGCTCAGGTAGCCCTACGGGAAAGCGATACCAGGAGCACGCTGCAAATGGGTCAGCTGTGGTGCTATTCGCGCGAATGAAACAAAGTGATCGAGCCTTTTGGTGCCTCGGACCAGCGACCTACATCTCGCATGAAAACGAGGCACCAATGGCAATCAAGTGGAGACTAGAAGTTCCCTTGCCAGGCGATATCTACACGGAGTTCGCAGCCGCTGTTGTTTAGGTGTGAGCGGGAGACTCTGCTGACTAGACACTCACCCGCGCTCTT
Organism: Actinomycetes bacterium; assembly: GCA_037132095.1. Taxonomy (GTDB): domain Bacteria; phylum Actinomycetota; class Acidimicrobiia; order IMCC26256; family IMCC26256; genus IMCC26256. The sequence continues at coordinate 1,496 of JBAXPT010000142.1, read as the reverse complement.
CCCACTCGCCGCTCCACTGGCTCCAGATCTTTGACCATGCTGGGGTGAATACTGCGAGATCGCGATGCCCAAAACCTTTTACGTCTTCGAGAGTGAAGCCGACGCTCTCGTCGATGATGGTGACCGATAGCGCCAAGCCTTTGAAATGGAGCGTTAGTGCGGCGAGCCGATCAAGCTCGTTCACGTCATCCTCTATAAGTGAGAGATCCTTCTTAAGCATGTGCGCGTAGTTCGGTACTGCTCCAAGCACGCCAACTGCAAGCAGCGCCAGAAAGTCAGGCACTACGCGATCAGAACGGCATGGCCTCCAAATAGTCGAGGGTTGCATGTTCTTAAGCTCAGTTAACTCCCACGCCGAGCGATGCCCCTCCCAGAGCAAAGCGCTGTGGGTTGGGCAGATGCGCCCGTCGTTTGGATGCATATTTCCAATAAGTATTGATACTGCTACAGAACCCATCAGGCTGCCTCTCTAATCTCATTGATGTATGCAATCGGAAACCCGAATGCTTCTGCTCCATTGATCACTGACTCCATGTACGCATCCGTTGCAACTCCATCGGCCTCGAGAGGTGCGATGTAAACGAGTGCCTCAACCTGCTCACCATTCATCTCAACGACGATCCGGTCTCTTGTGTAAAGGCCAGCAGATACCCCCTCGTAGCGGTCAAGTCTCCTCTCGTCTTGAGCGGTGAGGGTCCAGAGTCCACCCCAGACAACTGAATCATCAGAGGGAGTGATCGTGGCGTAACCGCGCTCCATAATTCTGAACTGCCATCCCGTGATACTTCCTGCGCCAATTATGTAGGCCTCTGGGCACCTGTCGGCCATTTGGTCTTCGCTCAAATTTGAGCCGTATGCAAAGTAAATGTTCTCTTGCATGTTCGTTACCTTCTTTCCTTTGGTAGGAGGCTTGAGCGGTTGCTCTTACCTGCATTCAGTAAATCAAATAGGCCGGACAGAAAATAAAGGCCACTTTCTTGTATGGGGCTTCCCCCCGCTCCTTTTCAGAGTTACATTCGTTCCGGACAGAAAATCGGGGGCATACGAATGACGAGACTTGACGGGGCACGACGGGCATCCGCTCTTTACTCGAATCTTTCTAAAACGAGCGGAATCCGAATGGACAATTACAACGCGCTCTTCCAAGATCCAGGCGACGAAAACGATGTAGTTGACAACTCGGGGGTTGATGAAGATTCGCGAAGACGCGCCGTTGATCGCGCGATCCAGGATTTGAGGGCAATCGGTGTGGAAACAACGGTTGAAGTTCGAGGCAACGCTGAAAATAGATATTTAACGTTGAAGAAACAATCGGAGATTGGCGAGGCGTTAACGCTGAGCCTTACTCGGCAGCAGAACGACCTGCGTCTGAATTTGGCAACATGGCTACGCAGGCTGCATCCAAATAATGGAGTGCGCTTCGATGAAGGCGCTCTTGCGAAGCAATATCTACACAACCAAGTTGAGATTGGTTACAACGGAGAGATATTTCAAGG
>JBAXPT010000141.1:0-5258 GCA_037132095.1 Actinomycetes bacterium | reverse complement strand
TAAATGAAAATGCGCCGAATCTCTCGAATAGCTCCCACGAGACAGGGGAGCGCCGATCGATCCCAATGTCGATCCCCTCGAATGGGGCAATGCCATAGAGCATCGGGACTCCATCAAGTGATGCCGTAACTGCTCCGTCTATCGAGAGCGAGACATTCCAGAGGTTTGATCCCGCTGCTTTTAGCAGGCACTCAATCTTATGCTCGCCGGGCGTAATCGGACCGCCGTCAAGGACGCGCATGTGTCCGCGCCCATCGTTGTGACAGAACCAAATGTGCGAGTCAAGGACATAGATTGCGTACCCTCCACCTTGGTCGCCATGCGCAACTAGGTGCCCACGGTCTGCGGAGTCGAGCCTGAGATCGATCTCGATCGCACAGGACCTGAACCAGATCAACTGCACCGAACGCCAACGCTCAAGTGTTGGGGTCCCCGCAGCGATCGTGACGGGGAGCGAGTAGACGGAGGAGCGCTCTGGTCGGATTAGATATTTAAGCGAGGTACCTTCATCAAGTGGATAGAACTGTTGCTCCCATGCAGCCTCTTCCCACGCAGACTTGAGTTCTTCTAATCGGTCTGGATTGACATCGGCGAGGTTGTTCATCTCAGTGCGATCGACGGAGAGGTCATAGAGCTCCCAAGACTCGTCAGCGAAAGGAGTTAGCGATTGGTGAAGGGTTACTGCTTCCCAACCATCGCGATAGAAACCTCTGTGGCCGTTTACCTCAACCGCCTGCTCAGTGTGGAGTGAGACCGCACTCGGGTCACGCATTACCTCTAGAAGACTCTTGCCATCTAGAGCTGAACCGTCGGCCTGTGTTGTTGGCGCGACTCCATCGACTACATCTAGAAGCGTTGGTAGCAGGTCGGATACGTGGCCCCACTGATCGCGCATTGAACCATCGCTCGGGAGGCCATCGGGCCACGAGACAATGAATGGCACCGAGTGGCCGCCCTGATGCGTGTTGATTTTGTAGAGGCGAAATGGCGTATTCGATGCCATGGCCCAGCCGCGCGGGTAGTGGGGTGTCGTCTGTGGCCCCCCGATTAGGTCAAGGCGTGCGTGGTCTGCCTCGACGTCGTTGCCCTGCAATAGATGAACGTAATAAGAGGTGGTGCCGACCTCTTCACCCTCTCGCGATGCTCCGTTATCGGAGGTGAAGATGAAGATTGTGTTGTCGAGTTCGCCTATTTGTTCTAACGCAGCAACAAGGCGACCTACGTTCTGGTCGATGTTGTCGACCATCCCTGCGTAGACGGCCATGTGTCTTGCGAATAATTCTCGCTGCATTTCGTCTAGTGAATCCCATGCCTCAACATCATGGTTGGGCTCGCTATTGCGCGCTGGTAATTTGGTATCCGCAGGGATAATCCCTAGGGCTTTCTGGCGAGCGAAGCGCTCTTCGCGAAGTGAGTCCCATCCTTCGGTATAACGATCCTTATAACGCTCAATGTCTTCAGGCTTAGCGTGCAGGGGAGCATGGACGGCACCGTGTGCAAAATATAGAAAGAACGGCTGCTCGGGGTTGGAGCTCTTACGCTCTCGAATCATCGAGATTGATCGCGTAGTGAGGTCATCAGTTAGGTAGTAACCCTCTGGGTATTCGTCAATCTCTACTGTGCTGTTGTCTTGCGTCAGCCGGTGTGGTTGGTGCAGGTTCGTAAACGCATCGAGGAACCCGTAGAACCGGTCGAAGCCTCGCTGAATCGGCCAAGAGTGCTGAGGCCCTGCTGCGGATGCATCGGAGTCTTTGCATAGGTGCCATTTGCCTACCATCAGCGTCGCGTATCCGCGGTCCCTGAGTTGTTCTGCGAGGGTATCTACTTGTGGTGGTAGCTCCATTGCATAGCCAGGGAAGCCAGGGTCAAAGTGTGCGACGCTCCCGAAGCCAGCACGGTGTGGGCTAAGTCCAGTGAGGAGCGACGCGCGCGTCGGTGAACACATCGGGGCAGCGTGAAAATTGGTCATGCGCATCCCGCGAGCGGCGAGGGCATCGAGATTAGGGGTGCGGATCTCCGAGCCATAGCAGCCGAGATCGGCGAAGCCGAGGTCGTCGGCAAGCATCACAACAATGTTGGGGGCTCCGCTCCGAGGAGTCTTGCGATCAGCCCAAGCCCCCTTGGATCCAGCGAAGGTCCTGCCGATAGTTCCGGTAAAATTTGGGTAGGTACGAGGTGAAAAATTGTCGTTCATTATGGCGAAGGTACATCGTCACGCCGTAGTCTCGCAGCATGACGACTACATCTTTCGCCGACACTCTCTTCTCCGGGCAGGAATCAGGCCCACTTGCTCGGGCCCGTGGGCTGCGATCATTCATCGAGCAAGAGGCAGGGCGCACAGAGTCTGCGCGGACAATGACCGCGGACCTAGTGGAGGCTTTCGCCGAGTCAGGCCTGTTTGGGCTCATGGTCCCAACCGCCCTCGGGGGCTCTGAGGCGGATACGCGTACATCGCTTGAGGTCTTTGAGGAGTTGGCCTACGCCGATGGGTCAATCGGCTGGTCGCTTATGGCGAACGCCTCAACTTCGTGCTTCGCGAGTATCTACCTCGATGATGAACCAACAGCGGTCCTGTTTCCTTCAGGGGTAGCGGGTATTCACGGAGGAATGTTCGGGCCTGTTGGTAAGGCGACGCGCGATGAGAACGGTTTTCTAGTAGATGGCTCGTATCGCTTCGGGAGCGGAACTGCGCACGCCGATTGGTTTGCCGCTGGTTTTGTTGAGCAGGAGAATGGCGTGGACGCCGCACTCGAGTCGGGAATGCCGGCCATGCGTATAGCGTTTATTCCAGCTGAGCAGATAACAAAGCGTGATGGTTGGAATGTACTTGGGCTTAAGGGCACAGGGTCTTTCGATTATGCAGTGGAGTCCGTACACGTAGATGAAGCCTTCACGTTCCCCCTTCTTGAGCCAGTGCAGCATCGAGGCGGGGCTACGTACCAAATTGGGATGTTTGGTCTTGTTGCAATCGGGCATGCAGGGTTCGCTCTAGGTGTAGGGCGAAGAGCCCTCGATGAAGTCCTTGAGGTAGCGAAGACCAAGCAGCGCCTCGGGGGCGACCCCATCGCCGGTCAGCAGATGTTTCTACACGAGTTTGCGATGCATGACGCTGCTATGCGGTCGGCAAGAGCATTTACATATGAAGCCTTTGAGCAGGCAGAGTTCACAGCAATAGCAGAGGGAGCGCCGACTCCGGTTGAGACGCAGCGCATGCGCCAGGCCACTACGTATGGAACCAGGATCGCTGCAGATGCATGCCGCTTTGCGTATACGTGGGCTGGCTCCGATGGGCTTCGCGAGCCGAGCATTATCGGGCGCTGCTTCAGGGACATCTCGGCGAGCACGCAGCATGTATATGTTGATAACAACACATTGACTGCCTATACGCAGACCCTCATGATGTTCGGCGAGCCCTCTTCTTTTTAAAACTTGGCCAGCGCTTTAACTAAGCCGTACCGGTAGGCGCTCGAGACCTCGGAGCGTAAATCCATGCCAAGGAGGGTCAATCTCGGTCGGCTCGATTACTGAGAAGCGATCCAGGAGAGCCTCGAAGACTGCCTTTCCCTCTGCTCGGGCGAGGTGCGCGCCGAGGCAGTGGTGGATCCCGAAACCAAATGAGAGTGGTTGATTATCGGTTCGAGTTATATCGAATGTCTCAGGGTTAGGGAACCGCTGCGGGTCCCTGTTGGCTCCACCTAGGAAGGTGACCACTGTGCGCCCTGCTGGGATCGTAAATCCGCCAATCTCAATCTCATCGAAGCTCCAGCGCGCGTTGAGTTGCACAGGCGCCTCAAAGCGCAGCACCTCCTCAATGAATCCACCCATCAAATTGGGTTGCTCGCGTAGGAGTTGAAATTGCTCCGGGTAGCGCATGAGTAGCCAGAGCCCATTGCCGATGAGATTTGTTGTGGTCTCAAAACCAGCAGCGAAGAGCAGAATCATTGTGGTTATCAACTCTTCTTCGCTTAGGCGGTCACCCGCTTCCTCGACAGCAATTAATGCGGTGAGCAGGTCCTCTGTCGGGTTTAGGCGCTTCTTGGCGATGAGTTCGCGGAAGTAAATGCGCAGGCGAGCCCCTGCAGCGATACCGCGCTCCGTCTCGTCCTGGCTTGCCCCGACCTCAAGAAGTACAACTAAGTCGCGCACGGTTCCTCGGAATGACTCTCGGTCCTCCTCTGGTACCCCAACGAGTTCGCCGATTACCGCTACTGGGAGTCGCCATGCGAGTTCCTCCATCACATCAGCAGTGCCAGCGCGCGCCATGCCGTCGAGCATTGGAGCAGCGAGTGCATCCATGCGTGGGCGCAGATCATCTATGCGCTTGGGAGTGAACTCGCGGCTCACAAGACTTCGCAGGCGTGTGTGGTCAGGCGGGTTGAGAAACAGCATTGAGGGTGCCGGTGCATCCTCGGAGCGTTGTGCGCGTAATGACTCGGGTGCTCCGTCAAGAGATGGGCGCACTACGTCTTGTGGCGTCTTGCCGAGGCGTGGATCGCGAAGCACTGTACGGCAGTCTTCAAAGTTGCTTAGATACCAAAGCGCGCCCTCGGGGCTTACGTGTACTGGCGTATTCTCGCGCAGAGATCTGTAGCGCGAGTACGGATCCCTGCGACCCTCAGCTGAGCTAAATATCTCTGCGATGGTGGCGTCAGGATTGAAGGTCTCCGGTGTGGTGGCAGTCATTATTTTGCCTCATGCAGAGTGGCGGGCTTTATCATCTCTTTACGTTATCTACTCGCGAGAATCTCTGCTACCTGATCACGCAGAACATGCTTCATTACCTTGCCGGACGTGTTGCGAGGTAGCGACTCAACCAAGACCACATGACGCGGCTTCTTGTAGGACGCTAGGTAATCCTTAGCGAGCCCCACTATCTCTTCGCTAGTTACCTCGACCCCCGAGCGGGGAACAATTGCAGCGCATACTGCCTCGCCCCAGTGCTCATCGGGTACTCCAACAACCGCAACCTCAAGCACGCCAGGGTGGCGGTGAAGTACCTCCTCGACCTCTCGCGAGGCGACGTTCTCTCCGCCGGTAACGATGATGTCTTTCTTGCGATCCACTACCGATATGAATCCCTCGGAGTCAATAAACCCGAGGTCACCGGTGCGCAGCCATCCATCGATGATTGTCTCGGCTGTAGCTGCGTGGTCGTTCCAGTATCCAGAGAAGACCTGCGCGCCGCGGATCACTATCTCGCCGACCTCTCCCGTCGGTAGATCAACCATTGCATCATCGACTATTCGTGCCTCGGCGAG
>JBAXPT010000140.1:0-5268 GCA_037132095.1 Actinomycetes bacterium | reverse complement strand
AGAATGACGATGGTTCCTATCGCCCCGGCCTCGAAGTATTTGCCGATGAAGAGTGAGAGAAAGGCGGCACCGATTAGCAGCAGCACCATGAACGCAGTTACCTGCTCCCAGAGAATGCGTGCGGCTGGCTTCGTGCCGCGATCTATTAGTGCATTGGGGCCGTTAAGTTGCAGGCGTGCCGCGGCTTCTTTAGAAGAGAGTCCGGTCTTGGAGGTATCGAGGTCAACGAGGACTCGCTCGGCATCAATGGAATGCCACATAGTGGAGGGCTTCAGCGGTGTGGTTGTTTTGTATTTTTCTCGCATAGGGCGGACTCCTCGGTGGCGATGGCATGCATCGACAACGAAGGTCTCTCCCACCACGATTGGTTCGTGGTGACCGGTACCGGGTCGATGTGGGACCGACCGTACTGACGGCGCCGATACTTGAGGGATACTCCCCTTCACTGCCCTCCCCGACCTAGATCGGGGTTGACAGAGAAGACCCTACTCCGGGTTCAGGGGTTTTGAAACCTCGGGTCTGCGACCTGTGACCGAATTTGCTTGCTAATTACCCCGCTGAGATCCAGGAACCGTGCGCCCCAAAGGGAATACGGCGAGGAAGCACAACTTGAGCAACTGGCTCAGCAGAGAAGTCCTGCGCCTCGATGATGTTGAGGGTGGTCTCATCATTTGAGTCATCATGAGATAGGCAGATAATCCATCCCTCATCCTCGCCAGCTTCTGGGCTCGACGGCACAAAAATGGGCTCAAATGCGTTGGCTTCATCCCCGCCGAAGGAGTGAGTCTCCACGCCACCGGTCTTCATGTCGTACTTGTAAATCTCGCCTAAAAATCCTGGGGATGAACCCTCCATTAGTCCGGCGATATATCCGAAACGGCTTGGTAGCCCGACAAGTCGGTCGTCGATCCGTGGGAAATCGCCGGTGCGATCGTCGAGTTGAGTCTCGGTTGCTTTACCTGTCTTGAGATTTAGATTCCACTGCCACGGGCTTGACTGATCGCCTATGTCGTTCATTCCGTGCTCCATTATTGATGAAGCACGGCAAACCTGCAGGATTATCTCGTCGCCCTGTTCGTATGCGTTGATTGAGTGAAAGACAGTGCATGCCTCTACCTCAAACCATCGCACATCAGCGTTTGAACCGGTTAGGGGCATTACGCCGATGCGGCCGCCAAGGTCACGCTGGAATCTAAACCCGCCTTTCTCCATTGAGAAGACAATCGGAAGATCAAAGAAGAGCGCATAGTTCTCGGTAACCGCGAAGTCATGCATCATTACTGGTCGAGGGATATCGATGACCTCACTCTGAACGAGTGCGCCAGCTGCATCTGTGCGGTGGTAGGTGAGGAATGGCTCGTTTAAGAATTGATAACCGAAGAAGAACATCTCGCCAGTCTTCTGCGAGATTTTTGGGTGAGCAGTCATTGGGGTCTTAAGGCGACCATCAAAGTCAACGCAGCCAAGCGTGTTGAGTTTGATATCCATCTCCCATGGGAAATGCGCCTCTTCGAGAGCAAGGATTCTGCCAGCATGCTTGATGATGCTCGTGTTGGCAGGGGAGAGGGTTAAGTCACCAATACCCTCCATCATGTCCATGTCCTGGTCTACATAAGGAGTATGAACATAACGATTGCGATAGGCGACCTTGCCGTCTGCAATATCGAAGCCGTGGATCATGCCCGCACCGAAGAACCAGTGAGCAGGTACTCGCCCGGCTGGATTGAAACCGTTACGAAGGTAACTGCCGTTTAACTCGACTGGGATTTTTCCTTTGACGGGGAGGGACTCAATGGTCGCCTCATCATCAATGGGTGCGTAGTTGCCGCGCATATGCCATGGAGTCTCAGCACTAAATCGATTTGGGTGTTCGTGGATGGCGGTCATGGTTGCCTCCTGTTTGGGTGGCTAAAACTTACTCTGTCAGGCCTTGCTCTGTCACGGCGTTCTCGGCGAAATCGCCCTAACATCAGGCCCATGGGCTCCATTTTGTTTAAGACCGCTGATTCTGAGGCTGTCGCATTCTTCCGAGAGAATGGCTGGGCCGTCATAAACCTCTTGGACGAGGAGCAGACCCAGGCCCTTCAAGGTTGGGTAAATGAGGTCATGGCCTGGCGTGATGAGGACGGTAACTGGCTTCATTATCGTGAGATGACCGAGTCAGGGCCGGTGTTATGTCGCACTGAGAATTTTGTGCCCTACCACGAGGGATTGCGAGCGCTGCTCACGGAGGGCAGAGTCCTAGAGACGGCTAGCGCACTACTCGGCGAGCCGGCTGTTCTCTACAAGGAGAAGATCAATTACAAAGCCGCAGGCGGTGCTGGCTTCGCTCCTCATCAAGATGCCCCGGCTTATCGCTTTGTCCAGCAGCACGTCTCATGCATGATTGCAATTGATGACGCTGATGCAGAGAACGGTTGCTTGGAGGCCGTCTCGCATCGACACGCAGAGGTGCTTCCGATGAACGAAGATGGCTGCATACGTCAAGACGTTGTTGACTCAATGGAGTGGGAGTCGATTCCGGTTCCAGCGGGGTCAACCCTATGGTTCCACTCGCGTACCCCGCATCGGAGTGCAGCGAATAACTCGAAACGAGCTCGGCGTGCGCTTTATCCGACATATAACGCGTCGAGAGAGGGCGATCTTCGCGATGCCTATTACGAGCAGAAGTTCGCAGAGTTCGCTGCGAGCGAGGTAGACGGATCGCGCGTGCAAGTATCACTTATCAATGATTTTCAAGGGAAGCCGGTATGACAAAACTCTCAAGTGTTAATGATGTCCTTGCCCTATTCGAGAAGTACGGCGAGGAGTTTTACGGAGAGGATGTAACTCAGAACGCGCATGCACTCCAGACTGCGGCATTCGCCGAGTTAGATGACGCAACCGATGCGCTTATAGCGGCCTCGCTGCTCCACGACATTGGCCACCTCGTTTATCTTGCAGACCAGGGGCACGAGGCCGATGCAAAGAAACTCGATGATCTACATGAAGCAACAGGTGCACGTGCTCTCGCTGGCATATTCGGCCCAGATGTAACTGGACCCATAGCGCTCCATGTCACTGCGAAGAGATACCTATGCGCTATGGATCCGGGGTATCTCGAATCGCTATCGCCTGCATCGGTTATCAGCCTCGCAATCCAAGGCGGACCCTTAGACGCTGCTGGATGCGAGGCGTTCTCACTGCACCCCGCTGCAGAGGATGCTTTTCGCCTGCGTACCTATGACGATCAAGGCAAGATCGAAGACTTAGAGGTACCCAAATTCGAGCACTACCGATCAATGCTTCAGGGCCTAGCCAAGTAGTTACGCCGTTAGTTACGCGTCTTGGTACTCGACTTTAAGTGTTGAGCCCTGCTCGCCATTCTTAGTAACGGCTATACCGGTGCGAAGCGAGGCGCGCATCTCGGTGACATGACTAATCACGCCAACCATGCGCCCTGAGGTCTGGAGACCCTGGAGTACCTCGGTAGCGCGCTCGAGTGTCTCAGTGTCAAGGGAACCAAATCCCTCATCAACGAATAGTGCATCTAGGCGCATGTTCTGTTGACCTGCAACTACCTCTGCTAGCCCAAGGGCGAGAGCGAGCGATGCCATGAATGTCTCTCCGCCGGAGACTGTATTCACCGAGCGTGATACGCCCGTATGCGAATCAAATACGTCGAGGTCTAGGCCACCATGCTTTCGCTTATCGCTAGTGCTGCCAATCTGAAGGATGTACTGCCCACTTGTCATGACCTTCAGATGATTATTGGCCTGAAGCACGACTCTATGGAGGTATGCAGAGCAGACCCAAGACTCAAGATCAATGTTGGGACGGATCCTCGCGGATGCAACATCTGCGAGAGTCTGGGCAATCTCCTGAGATGCTGCGAGTCTCGCCAACTCATCGAGCCTCTCTCCAAATGCCTCTGGTGCAGCGTTGAGACGCTCGCTGGCATTCTTTGCTGTGAGGGCAGCATCCACCCTTTGGTCTCGCTCCACCTTTAGTGCATCGCGTTGCTCTACAAGCGCTGTTGGGTCAGGGCGCAGATCTGGGAGTTTGTCCTTTGCTAGTTCTTTAAGAATCCCGGCAACTACTGGGCGACGTGCCTCGCGCTCTTTGAGTTCGGCTGCTGCCTCCTCGAGTTCGCCGGGGTCCATTGCAGCGGCAGTGACGCTCTTAGTGTCCTTGAAACCTTTTCGCTCCAATGCTTTCTCTAGGGCGGTCTTGAGATTTGTGACAGTTGCTGCGTTGCTCGCTTCTTCATCAAGAAGGGCCGCAAATGCAGTTACCAATTCAATTGCGTCCGAGGTCGCCTCGTGCTCTGCCTCTGCAGACTCCGCATCCGGGGAGGTCTTCACAGCGGTGTCATGAGATTTTTTGGCTGCGGCCAACTGCATCTTCTCGGTGGTATCAGCCGCAGTTATGCGAGCGTTTAGTGCATCCATCTCAGTTGTACTCGCTGCTATTATCTGCACCGCAGCCGCTACCTGAGAGCGCAGCGTATCGGCGGTGGCGGCTGCGGCAGATGCTCCATCAAATGCTGCCTTTGATGTATCACGCTTTTCCTCAGCATCCTGTAACTCCTCTGCGGCAGGTAGCTCAGAGCGCCTTGCCCGCATGGCGCTTAGTTCCTTCACCGCTGCGGTTAGTGCAGTCTGGAGAGATTTAAGTGCTGCCTCCGTCCGCTCAATATCTTCGTCGCTCGCTGCATGCGCAGGGACCTCTGCAGGGGTCGGGTGCTCGGTGGAGCCACAGGTTGGGCAGGCATCGCCATCATGTAAATCCGCAGCTAGGCGCGCTGCTAACCCGGCAAGATGGCGCTCTCGGGCATCCTTGAGTGCTGCCTCTGCCTCTGCAACCGCTTTAGTAGCCCCCTTCTCAGCCTTCTCTCCTACAACTATCTGGTTATCGAGCGTGAGGCCAGTGTTTACGCTCTCAACACGATCGCTAGCGGAGTCTGCTGCTTTCTTAAGAGCATCTAATGACTGCGCCGCTGCCTCGACCTTCGTTAGCTCCTCGCGCAGACTCACCAATCCGGCATCGGCCTGTGTGCGTGAAGTTGTTAGGGCCTCGACCTCGGCACGAGACGCTGTTGCTTGCGTGGCTTCGCTCTCAGCCATCTCGCGAGACTCTGCTGCATTCGCAAATTCTTCAACGGCTGTTGCTAATAAACCGAGTCGCTTCTCAAGTTGATTGAGAGAAGCGCGCGCCTTTACGGGCGTTGTAGGGAGATCCCCACCGAGTGCTGCGCTGACCTCTGAGCTCAAATCGGCTATCTGGGCC
>JBAXPT010000139.1:0-5291 GCA_037132095.1 Actinomycetes bacterium | reverse complement strand
ATGTTCTTAAATGTTGATGTTCTTAAATACTGATCTTCTTAAATCTTCGTGCCTGCGTATCGTAGCGGGCTCAGACTCGGGTTCGCGAAAGGCCCGATTAGTTAATGAGCAGTTCGGGTCGCCTGATCTGACGAGGAGCTAGGTCGGTATCGATACGCTCCGCTGCAGCCCTGAAGCAGGCCGAGGCCTCATCCTCAGGGTGAGAAATAATGATCGGCTTCCCGTCGTCTCCGCCCTTCCTGAGAGCTGGAACTAGGGGAATCTTTGCTAGGAGCGGGACTCCCAGGGTGGTTGCTAATTCGTCGCCACCGCCTTCCCCGAAGATCTCGTATGACTTCCCGTCATCACCACGGAACCAAGACATGTTCTCGATTACTCCGATGACCTTGAGATCAACTTTCTCCGCCATGGCCGCTGCTCGCTGAGCAACTTTCTGGGCCGCGGGCTGGGGAGTCGTGACCACAATTACCTCAGCGCGAGGCAAGAACTGCGCAATTGATAGCGAGACATCCCCGGTGCCTGGGGGCATGTCTACAAGCAGGTAATCGGGCTCGTCCCAATACACATCTGTAAGAAATTGCTCAAGCGCCTTGTGCAGCATCGGACCACGCCACACAACTGCCTGGTCTTCACGCGCGAAGTAACCCATTGAGATGAGGCGAATACCATTTGCAGAGGGGGGAATGATGAGGTCGTCGATGGTCTCGGGGGGGCGATGTATGCCGAGCATTCGCGGCATTGAGAATCCCCACACATCTGCATCCACTGCGGCAACACTGTGCCCGCGCTGAGCGAGAGCGATTGCAAGGTTGGTCGTGATCGAGGATTTACCGACCCCGCCTTTACCCGATGCAATCGCGAGTATCCGTGTATTCGAACTCCCAAACGGATTAGAGCGCTGACGCGGCGGTGGCGGCTTCGAAGCGTCGGTTACAGCAAGCGGATTTGGTGGAGGCTCACGGCGTAGGCGCGATGCAACCGCCTTTAACTCAGCAGGAGTTGGCTCGGTCACTGTGAATTCGACGCGCGATATGCCTTCAAGGGCTACTAGGGCCTCGGTGATAACTCCATGGAGGGCGCCTCGGTACCCAAGGTCCTCGAGCGGTGGAACGATCCCGATAACCGCCAGATCGCCGTCCACAGCAACTGAACGGATAATCCCGAGGTCGACGATACTTCGGCGCAGTTCGGGGTCCTGGACCTCCCCTAGCGCTGTATTTGCCTCTAGTTGACTCGCCATTCTCACTCCCGAGTATTTCCACTACCGACATAGGTAGAATACGCAGATGTCATCAAGACTCCCCGATTCAGGCAGGGCTCATCTCAGCGTCACTGCCACAGCCATACCTGATCTGCCCCACTTCGACCCCGTTGAGTTCAATGCTGCGGTCAGTGCGGTCACAAATGCCTTCGGAGACCCCACTCGACGCGAGATCTACCTCCTTATTCGCGATGCTCGAACCGGGATGACTGCCGGAGAGATTGCCGAGCGCTTCAACCTCCACTCAAACGTTGCGCGCCACCATCTTGAGAAACTCGCTACCGCTGGCTATGTGATTGTCGAGACGGCGCGACCCAATGACCAAGACACGCGCTCCGCAGGTAGGCCCTCAAAGCGTTATCGAGTCTCAGAGGCAGCGACAAACATCGCTAATCCCCCTGGGCGTGACGATTTAATCGGAACTCTATTAGCGCGCGCTTTAGATCTGCTGCCCCCCGAACAGGCCGAGGTCATGGCGGGTGAGGTCGGTTATGCATACGGACACGAGTTGGCATCACGCATGGCGCCGGCTGAGCATCAACGCTCTGTAAAGGAGGCGGTCGCAACTGTTGCCGAGGCGCTAACTGCCCATGGCTTTGCTGCACATGCAGAGGCGCGCGGTTCCGAGATGACAATCGTCGCAGACTCTTGCCCATTCGGAATTGCAGCCCAGCAGTATCCACATGTGATCTGCGCTGTTGACCATGGAATGATTCGTGGCTTGATGGCTGGTCTATATGGTGAGACTGCATCGACTCAAGAGGCGCGCCGCACTTCGGGGGACGACACCTGCGTCACTCTTCTCGGCTGAGCGGCACTCCAATTCGATGACGCGCCACTATCTAGATCATGCGAGTGCATCTCCGCTCCGACCCGCTGCCTTCGAGGCGATGCTCCCGTATCTTCGCGATCACTACGCAGACCCCGGGCGCCTTCACGCTGAGGGGCTCACGACTCGAGTCGCTCTCGAGGTAGCACGCGAGCAGGTCGCTGATCTTCTAGGGGTTCGCCCTAGGGAGATTGTCTTCACCTCTGGGGGCACGGAGGCTGCAAATACAGGGGTTTTTGGTGCTGTCGCACGCGCAGTTGATCAATCCCGAGAGAGCGGCGCACATATTGTCGCTAGCGCCATCGAGCACTCATGCGTTGGAGACTCAATTGAGAGCGTGGTCGCCCAGAGAGGAGGGGCCTCCTCAATCGTGGGCTGCGACGCTGAGGGGTTGATCAACCCGCAAGAGATCGCATCTGCGATCCGCCCTGAGACTGCTCTCGTTGCGCTGCAACTTGCTAACCATGAGGTCGGCTCTGTTCAGCCGGTGCATGAAGCCGTGCGCTCTATCCGAGCCGCTGCCAAGGAGTGCGGCGCTACTCCACTCATCCTCTGCGATGCGGCATCTGGCGTTGGGCACATACCGGTTGACCTAGCAGAACTCGATGTTGACCTAGCGATTATTAGTGCGCATAAATTTGGCGGGCCTAAGGGTGCAGGCGCGATGTTTGTACGACGCGGACTGCGGATACCTCCACTCATGCTTGGCGGTGCACAGGAACGAGCACGCCGTGCGGGATTAGAGGATGTTGCAGCGATGGTTGGCTTTGGGGTAGCAGCACAAGAGGTAGCAGCCAATCTTGCAAATGAATCAGCGGCAAATTTTGCGCAGACCGATTTAATAGAGAAGTACTGCAACGGGATTGAGGGGGTTACGCGAGTTGGGCCGCTTGATCCGGCGAGGCGTCTCCCACATGTTCTCTGCATAACTATCAACGATGTTGAGGCTGAGCCAGTATTACTCGCACTCGATGCACGCGGCATTGCAGTGCACTCTGGATCGGCATGCTCTAGTGAAGTACTCGAGCCTTCACCAGTGCTTTTAGCAATGGGGGCAGAGGCAGATCGCTCGCTAAGAGTCTCGGTAGGTTGGAGCACAACACTTGCGGATGCGGCGGCATTTGGGCCTGCACTAGAAGCAGTTTTGAGAGACCTTCGCCAACTACGCCCGTAAAAGACCCGAGTATCTGAGCAATAACGCCGCAATAATCGAGAAATCGCCACTGAGGGGCCAGGGACACGAATCCCCAAATATTCACCTAATCAGCACCCGGACTCAACAATCCGCCTCACACATTCTCGACCGTGGCCACTATCCTCACCACCCACATGATGCGGTCACCGATTCCTCGAAATACAACTCAGAGCTCTGAGCACCCCGTAGCAAGCGGCATCCAAGTGCTCAGGAGCAACGCCAGCCCGTTACTTCGACGAGGCATAGGCCTATTAGCCCTCGGCAGCGTCGTCGCAGCCTGCGCGTCCTCCGCTCCACTTAGTGGATCAATCAAAATCCAAGGATCACCCTCGTTCCTCCAAGTCGTCTCTGAGACGGCTGGCAGATTCGAAGAGACGAACCCATTAGTTCGCTTCAATGTGGCTCTAACAGGGAGCTCCGATGGCATAGCTCTCCTTTGCAATGGTCTCGCACCACTCGCAACCGCAGCAAGGGACCTCACCGAGGCCGAGAAGACATCCTGCCGAGAGAGCAACGTCTCTCCAGTGCGACTCCTCTTAGCGCGAGATGCTGTTGTACTAGTTACACGCCCCGCCGATGGCCCCCCTAGATGTCTTTCATACCCTGCTCTATACGCTCTCCTAGGCATTGAGTCATTCGGAGTAAATACTTGGGACGGATCGCCGCTGCTCCCGGAGACCGAGAAGGCATCTCTTCCAACTGGCCCCTTAGCCATATTCGGCCCGCCTCCTTCCTCTGGAATCATGGAGGTCATCTCGGACCAAGGTCTCAGCCAAGAAGCAACAACTCGAGGTGCGGAGGCGAGCACAAGGGGCGACTACACCGCCTTTGAGAGCGAGGCGCTTGTACGCGATTCAACGCTTCGAACTCCCGGCTCCCTCGGAGTCCTCACCCTCGCAGAGTTGAATGTCAAGGGACGCGCGCTTAGCCCGGTATCTATAAACACAGGGGATGGGTGCGTGGAGCCCTCCACTCGGAACGTCCGCTCTGCGCTCTACCCGCTTACTCGACCGTCGTTATTGTTCGTCTCTCAACAGGCAGTTGCAGACTCCCCTGCGCTCAAGGAGTTCGTGGACCTAATGCTCGATCCGAGCACTACACCAGCGATCAAACGCTCGGGGGGCATACTCCCCACAAAGGCTGAGGCCACAGAGGTTCGCCAAATTTGGGCATCGGCTGTAGCGAAAGCAGAATCCAACAAATGACCTGGCTTACCTCGCTATCAATGGGTGGGATTCTTGCGCTATGCATAATCAGCATCTCGCTAATCTCCACGATCTCGTTAGTCGTCCTCATCAAATTGGAGCATGGCGGCTCTGAGATCGCTGGCATGACCGCAGCCGCATATATGACGGCTTTGGGGAGCCTCTTCGCTATCTTGACCGGCTTTCTTATCAACACCGAATACCTGACACTGCGCGAGACACAGAGGGCGATTAGTACCGAGGTAGCCGCCCAGAGTGTCCTTGCTTATGCAAGTGCGAGTCTCCCTCCTCCCGATACATACCGAATTCAGGCCTTGCTAAGTAAATACGACAGCGCTCTTATTAATAGTGAATGGAGGGCACTCGCTATTGATGACGAGAATCAATCCACCGCATTCGATGCTCTAGGAGATCTGCAGTTACAGGTAGCAGACCTATCGTCGAGACCTTACGCTCCAGATGCGCCACTGAACTCAATGGGGAGTGCGTTAGAGACGATGACTGAGGCTCGCAGACAGCGAGTCTCGATAGCCTCTCAAACAATGCCCATGCCACTACTCGCCTTAAGCGTCATTGCGGGCTTGGCATTAATTATCAACGCGCTCGTTATCGCTCTACGCGCAGGCCCAAAATACGGCTTTGTCGCTCTAGGCATAATCGCACTCGTTGCACTCGACATCGCAGCGGTAATTGCAATCAGCGCACCATTTAGGGGGCCTTTCGTGGCGAGCACAACACCCATTGAACAAATTCTTCGAGAGATATCGAGCGGGGCATTCTTGCCGTGGATCGCGCGATGAG
>JBAXPT010000138.1:0-5296 GCA_037132095.1 Actinomycetes bacterium | reverse complement strand
GGGTAGTCAGGGTCTTCGTTCAAAATCTTCTCGAGGTCTTTGCGCGCAGCTGCGTGATGATTCTGATCTATCGCTGCCTGTGCTCGTGCAAATAATGAAAGGTGTCGTATCTCAACTGATCGTTGCTTCGATCGCAGTGCATCTGCAAAAGCCTCTCGCGCTGCGTCGAAGAAACCTTGCTCCCGAAATGCAATACCGCGATAGGTGAGGAGAAGTGCAGAGAAATCGTCTGTGTTCTCTATGCCGGTTGTAAGGGTGATGATCTCATCCCAACGCTCCATCGAGACGAAGAGTTCAGCTTTTGAGAGTGTGACAAATGAGTTGACTGGTTCAGTCTCAAGATACTTAGCGGCCTCATCAAAACGCTTCTGCTCCTGGAGAGTCTCAATGTAGAGGAGTACCAACAGCGCACGGCTCAATGGCATGGAAACACTTAATTGCGGCGTGACTCCTAGGGAGCATGCGACGCTCGCTGCATATTTAGAGATGAAAGGGTCGGTCTCTGGTGTTCCAAGACCAAGTGCAGCGACTACATGCACCTCTCGTGCTCGACTCGCTTCAGGAGCGTCTCCAGGAATCATCATTGAGGCAAAGGTGTGTGCCGCAAGCGCCACGCGAGGCTCTGACGCTGCCAATGCCTCAACCTCAGTGAGGCTCGATTCAAGGAGCGCAGCATGCAGGCGCTTCTCTGCGCCATTTGCGAAGAGGCCAGGTTTCTTGCGTCGAAGAGCGGTTGCAAACATCTCCGGGGGTGTCCCAGTTGCTATCGGAGCAGCCGCCTCCTGAAATATGTTGTTATTCGTTACAGATCGTGCTCGCGTTGTAGAGGATCTTCGCGTATACGGAACTCCACCAACTGCTTTCTGGTAGTACATACCTGTACCTGGGATACCAGCAGATGCAGTGCGTCGACCGCGAGAGTTGACCGTGTAATGAAATGGCCCCTTGCCGAACGTGAGACCCACCGATCGCTTGTTAAGGCGAAATTTTACCCCGGGCACAAGACTGAAAGATCTATTTACTCTGAAAGCCATTAGGTGTTGCTCCTCAAATTGCGCTGCCCATTACTCGCGCTGCCAATTACTTGTTGTTTTCTCGGTGCTCAACACTCGATGTGTCTAACCCAAGTAAATCAATTGTTGTGGCACCATCCTCGAGTGCCTCAAGCCACTGCGCCTCCGCAGCAGCGCGCGCACTTGAGTTTCGAATCACAATCTCGATGTCTTGTTCTTTTACGACCACTACTCCATCTGAGTCACCAACAATGATGTCTCCAGGGGAGATCTCAACTCCACCAACCATTACATCTCCACCTACCGAGCCACCCTCAACTCGATTCGCCGCACGAGCAGAGACTCCGGTTGCAAAGACCGGAAAGCCAAGATTCGTTAGCGCATCAACATCACGGCAATTGCCGTCGATTACTACCCCAAGAATTCCGGCTGCGATGGCTTGAGTTGTTAGAAGCTCACCCCAGTAGCCGCGCTCCGGGGGTTCAGTAGCGCGCACAACAATGACGGACCCCACCGGCGCCTCGGCTACGGCAACCTGCACTGCGAGATTGTCAGCTGCTCCGGCGGTAACGGTAAAGGCCGGGCCGCAGACTGCTGCGCCATGCCAAATTGCATGGATCTCAGGATCGAGCAGGAGGCCGCCGCTAGCGCCGATTGTTGAGACGCCGAAATGGAGGAGGTCGTAGGCAGGTAGATCGGGGGAGTTCACTTCGTAGAGTCTCGCCGCAAAACCGGTAACCTGCCAACATGCTTGATGTAACTGCTGTAGCCGATGAAATTGGTATCACCGCTCTAGCCGCCTCGGCACGCTCAGTTACGAGAGGGCTTGGAGGCGATGGTGATGCAGCCGGCCTACTCGTGAGGCTTGTAGGCGACGATGCCCGCAATCGTCTGGCCGGTGGGGAGGAGGAGCCCAAGCTCATTATGCAGGTTGAGTCACTCGGCACCGAGGTCTCAATAGTGATGAGAGATCGTGGCGCTCCGGTGGTCGGCCCTCCCGAGACCCTCCTTGCACTCCTCGCCTTAGGTGTGGCATCGCGTGTAGATGCGCGGCATGAGTTCAATGGAAATGTCATTGAGGTTCGCATGGCCTTGCCGCAGTATCACTCGATTGTTGAAGGCACGAACATCGAGGTGCTCGCTGGTGATGTTGAGCTCTCAACCGAAGAAGTTGTTATGCGTCCTCTCGCTAAAGGTGATGCGGAGGCACTCACGCAGGGCATCTACCGCTGCTACGGATGGACCTACCCCAATCCCGATTTCTATTACCCGGATCGCATCGAGGCATCGCTCGCTGCTGGTAAGCGCATTGGTTATGTAGCGGTGAGCCCCTCGGGCGAGATGGTTGCGCACTGGGGAGCCGTCTGGATCGGTCCATCAATCGTTGAGACCGGTGGAACCTTTACTGACCCGAGATTTCGACGCCGCGGACTAGCCGGCAAACTCGGCGACAGTCTCCTTTTGAAGTTGCGTGAGATTGGTGTAGAGGGGCGACTACGCGAGCCAGTGCTTACCCACCCGGCTACGCAGCACATTGCGATTCAAGATGGAGCAACATTTGTTGGGGTGCGTCTTCATGATCATGCTCCGTTCCAGCAGGTTGGCATTACAGACGGACTACTAACGAGTCGCGCATCGCTGACAGTTGCATACTCATCGTTGCAACCTCTTGAACCAAAAACAGTCTGGGTCCCAGCAGCGTACGAACCATTCCTTGCGAGAATTCTCGATGGAACTGATTGGTCGCGCACTCTTGGAGCTGGGGTCGCTAAGCAGACTTGGCCTGAGCAGAGCCGCATTGCATCGAGTTACGACACCGATGAGCAGGTCGGTGAGATAACAGTTGAGGTTATTGGCGCAGACCTATGCGATGTCCTCGATGCAACCATCACTCAATATCGCCACTCTGGCGCTGAGGTAATCAGAGTCAACATCCCGGCGAATGATCCTGCACTTCCAGTAGTCGGTGCCGGGCTCCCAGAATTAGGGCTTGGCTTCAGCGTCTACGTACCAGGCCTCTTAGAGACCGGAGATGCTTTGATTGTTGAGTGGCTGCATGATTCCGAGATCGACACCTCGATCTTTAATTATGCGGATGAGCGCGTCGAGACATTGACGAAAATGGTTGTTGCTCAAGCAGGAGACGTTGGGATGCTCGGGGCACGTCAGCGCAGACGCGCTTCACGACGTGCGCAACTCTTCTCAGGTCTCGCTGGGCTAGAAGCAGAGTCACTTCAATGAGCAATCTCTCCGCGGGTGCACCATTAGAAATAGGCGCTGCTCCTGTTGGTCGATCGAGCGGGCTTCTTATTGACGCTGCGCGAACCGATCGGATGCTTCCCTTCGAGGTCTGGTACCCAATCGAAGTATCCGCCGCGGTTACCCCATCGGTATACGAATTGCTCCCTGGTACCGGATTCACATCCGCGGGTGCATTCGATGCGCCACCGACGCCCGGCAAATACCCACTCGTTATTTTCTCGCATGGTCGCACGGGCACACGGATTGCCTACACACTTCTCTGCGAGGCAATGGCCGCGTTAGGAATGGTAGTTGTCTCTGCTGATCACCCTGGCGACACGCTCATCGACTGGGCCTTAGAGGCTGCTTCCGATGATGAAACAAATGAGATGAGTCGAGTTGCTGACGCGCGATTGATGCTCGATGCTGCATTTGGGACGATCCCTGGAATGCCCGAGGAAGTAAAAGCGGTTATAGACACGACGCGAGTAGCAGTCGGCGGACACTCATATGGTGGTTACACGGCGCTAGCTATAACTGCAGGTGCGCACGGTGATCTTGACGCACGCATTACTGCTGCGTTTGGTCTTCAGGCATATACGCGCGCGATTACTGATGCGGATCTAGCGAGTATCTCAGTGCCAGTGCTTCTTAGCGTCGCGACCCGCGATGTCACTACCCCCGCGTCACTTGATGCAGATCGACCGTGGCGGCTGATCTCAGCGCCAGATTCATGGCGTGTTGATGTTGGAGACGCTGCGCACCAAGCATGTAGCGATGTTGGGCTCTATGCAGAGTTAGCTCCTAAGGTCCCGGATCTGCCAGAGACGCTGCGCACCTACCTTGAAGAGACAGCCGCTGAGACTAGGGCTGAGGGAATGCGCGGATGGAGAGAATCTGTACGACTCCAGGCTCAGATCGTCGGCGCTTTTCTCGATGATGTGCTCCAAATTTCTTCAGAGCGATCAAAGCAGACCCTCTCTGCTCTCGCTAACGACACTGAGGTCACTGTTCAGAGACGCAGCAACTAGTTCTTGGCCACAATACAAGTACTACGCGTAGAGGCCTTGATGAAGTATTTAGAGAAGCCCAAGTTCGCTCGCAAGTAGCGACCTGCGTACCTTCCCCATGGTCGTCACAGGTATTGAATCAATATGTATGTAACGCTTGGGGCGCTTATGAGGTGCGAGGTGCAGATGCGCCCAAGCATCGAGGTCTGCCGAGGTGGCTGGTCCGACAATCGCTGCGCAGACCATCTCCCCCCATGACTCATCTGGAATCGAGAAGACAGTTATATCCTCGACTCCACTGCAGGTAAGGAGTGCTCGCTCAATCTCGAGAGGGTATGCGTTTACTCCACCGGTGATGATTAGGTCATCGCGTCGGCCGTCTATATATAGGTAACCCTCTTCGTCGAGGCTGCCAATATCAAAGACGCTAAATGCATCCCCACGCCACGCTGCCTCAGTCTTGGTGGGGTCGCGCCAATACTCAAAGCGCGCATAACTCGGGACCGAGCACCAAATGGTTCCGTCTTCGTCCGTTGAGAGTTCGCGTCCAGGGCGAGCGCGCCCAACTGTCCCCGGGTGAGCTAGCCATTCATCGGGTGCGCATACGGTGAACTGACCCTCTGTTGAACCGTAGAACTCCCAGAGAGTTTGGTCAGGGAAGGCATCAAGCGCGCGTCGCTTAAGCGCATCAGGGCAGGCTGATCCCGCATGAGCAACTCGACGAAACGACTCCAGCGGAAGCGTCACACCAGAAGAATCAGAGAACGCTATGAGGCGTTGGAGGTGTGCCGGCACCATGAATGCATTTGTAGGGCGGTACTCGGCAATTGCTTCTACGAGAGTCTCAGGTTTGAAGGGCGGAGGAATCACGACAGATCCGCCAGCGAGTAGCACCCCCATTGCGAAGCGCATCGGAGCAGAGTGATGAAGCGGAGAGACAACAATGTGGATGTCGTCTGCATTGAAACCCCACGCATCACGCTCCTCCATGGCGAGGGCCTCTGCATCAGAGTCGTTGAGTAATCCAGTCCA
>JBAXPT010000137.1:0-5381 GCA_037132095.1 Actinomycetes bacterium | reverse complement strand
GCGTCTAGGGCCTCTATCCCACCGGTCTCACGCTTCGAGAAGGCGATAGCCCCCAAGAGAACGATTGTGGAGAGGCCTGCAATTAAGAAGCGAGTGTCGCGGCCCTCAAGCGAGATGATCGCAGGGAGAATGAGCAGGCTCACAAGGTTCATAACCTTGATCAGCGGGTTAAGTGCGGGGCCTGCGGTGTCCTTGAAGGGGTCTCCAACGGTGTCACCGATGATCGCGGCCTTGTGGGCCTCTGAGCCCTTGCCGCCCTCATTTCCATCCTCGATGTACTTCTTGGCGTTGTCCCATGCGCCACCAGCATTGTTGAAGTAGTTAGCCATCAACTGCCCGGTGAGGATCACTCCAGCGAGGAATGCACCAAGCGCGTACTTGTTGATTCCGAATCCAATGATTACTGGAGCAAGAACTGCAAGGAGCGCAGGTGTCGTGAGCTCACGAAGTGATGCCTTTGTGCAGATATCGATTACGGGGCCGTAATCGGGGCGCTTCTCGCCCGACATGATCTTGCCATCTGCAAACTGGTTGCGGACTTCCTGCACAACTACTTGAGCGGTACGCCCAACTGCTCGAATCGCTAGAGACGAGAAGATGAATGCGATGGATCCACCAATTAGTAGACCAATGAATACCTTGGGGTCCGCGACGTTGATCGGAACCCTCAGGTAGACGCTCTGACCTGTTGCGAGAAGCCTGTCAATCTTGGCCTGGCCAAACTGCTCCACGGCGATGATGTCGATGTAGGAGGCGAAGAGTGCAACCGCTGCGATTACCGCAGAGCCAATCGCAAATCCCTTTGTAACAGCCTTCGTGGTATTACCGACAGCGTCGAGGCTCACCATGATCTTCTCGGCCTCACCACTAAACTCACCAGACATCTCAGCGATTCCAGCAGCATTATCGGCGACTGGACCGAAAGAGTCCTCAGAGACGATTACTCCGGTGGTTGCAAGCATGCCCATGCCGGAGAGTGCGATTAGGTAGAGAACGAACTGCACGTTTCCGCCACCAAGTCCGATTGCGACACCGATGCCGATTGCGATTGCAACGATTGACCAGACGCTGGACTCAAGGCCACTGCTGGTACCAGAGAGAACAACTGTTGCGGGGCCGGTGCGGGTTGACTCAGCAATCTCAATAACCGGCTTGTGCTCGGTAGATGTGAAGTACTCGGTCAACTTGCTTAGAACCTGAGCAAGAATCAATCCAACTACCACGGCTGCGAACATGCGCCACCCTGGGTTGGTAACCGTTGTTACAACTTCTCCTGCCGCGGTTTTGTATGAACCAGCCGTGTTCCCCACGTAGAGGAGCGCAAGAGCAAGTGTTCCAACTACAGAGAGGATTCCAGCAGTTAAGAAACCACGGTTAATAGGTGCAAGCGCAGACTTGTCCTTCTCAGATGCACGCACCATGAGAACTCCAACGATCGATGCGAGCACGCCAATTGCTCGAGCAGCGAGTGGGAAGATAATTCCAATTACCCATTTCGAGGGGTCCTGCGGATATAGCGCACGGAATGCGGCTACACCAAGGATAATTGAGGCAACAAGGGTTACCTCGTAGGACTCGAAGAGGTCTGCGGCCATTCCGGCACAGTCGCCAACGTTGTCACCAACATTGTCAGCGATTGTTGCTGGGTTGCGAGGGTCATCCTCGGGGATGCCCTGCTCAACCTTGCCCACTAGGTCGGCGCCTACATCGGCTGCCTTTGTAAAGATTCCTCCACCGACACGCATAAAGAGTGCGATTAGAGATCCACCGAATCCGAATCCGATAAGGATCGCAGAGGAGGTGTTCTGGAAGAGCATGATAATGATCGTTGCTCCGAGAAGGCCAAGGCCCACGGTGAACATCCCTGCAACTCCACCAGTGCGGAATGCCACCCGCAACGCATCAGCCATTGAGCCGTTACGTGCAGCAGCTGCAGTACGAACGTTTCCGCGCACTGCAAGGCTCATTCCAATGAAACCGGTTAGCCCTGACATGAAGGCTCCAGCAATGAACGCAAGGGTTCTGAAGGTTCCAGCACTAGCCATCGATGAGAGGCCAGCGCTACCTGTTAGACCTTTCATATCCAGGGGCTGCACGGCCTTGGTCGAGGTTAAGAACACAACTACCGCAACCGGGATCAGGATCACTGCAATAGTGCGGAACTGCCTCTTGAGGTATGCCATAGCGCCCTCTTGAATCGCAGTTGCGATCTCGATCATTGACTGAGTTCCCTGGTCTGCAGCAAGCACTCCGCGCATCAGCCAGAAGCCAACGAGGATTGCGAGAACTGCGGTCGCCGCAGAGGCCCAAAGCAAGGCCCATTCGGTTGAACCTAGGTGAAAGAGTTGGTAGCCACCCTCGGCTGCGAGATTCATTCGGACTCTTGCTCCTTGTAAAGATTGTGACCGCGCGCATCTGCTCACGGTTGGCCGATAGAGGCCCTTATATATTGCCGATCAGTTGCCGGTAGAACACCGGTTTGCTACTAGTGACCGAGGCCACTTAGACCGGGTGAATCTAGCCGGAGAGCGCTGCCTTGGGCCGAACCGTCACGCTATAAGTAATTGGGCTTCCCTCAATTGATCATGGGTCCCCTGAGAGCTGAGGCTCCAAACCCACCGCATTCTCATTTCTTATCCCCGATATGTGGTGCCTCACTAAACGCCTCTCAGCGAGAATGTGACTACTCCATGTGGTAAGGAACGGAGGTCACCACTGTCCCCTTGCGGAATAGGAGGCGGGCTTTGAGGACTAGCGCGCTCTGATTATGGAGCAGGTGCGCCCACCAGGAATCCACGACGAACTCCGGGATCACGACCGTAATCGTGTCGTTGTCGCGCTGGGCATCAAGCTCGTCAATAAAGGCAAGGACTGGCCCAGTGAGCTCCCGATATGGGGAGTAGACCAACTCGAGCGGGATCTCGATATCGAAGACCCTCCACGACTCCACAAGAGCCGCCTCCTCCTCATCGTCCGAGACCACGCATACAGCGATCAAACGGTTGGGGTTTAGGGATCGGGCATAAGCGAGCGCCTCTAGTACCCCTCGGTGGACCTTCCCTACTAGGACGACAACGGTGTGGTTTACCGGCCGAGTCTTGTAGTCGGTGGCCACAGCAAGGCTCAGCGAGACACTCTTGTAGTGCTTATGGATCACTCTGAAGATCATGATGATAAATGGGATGATCACAATCGGCACCCATGCGCCGCTTGAGAATTTCGTTATTGCAACAATTAGGAGCACCACCAAGGTGGCAAAGGACCCAACTCCGTTGAGCACCATGTTGCGCTTCCAACCCGGCTCCTTCTCCTTGCGATGGTGAACCACCATGCCGGCCTGCGAAAGAGTAAAGGAGGTGAACACGCCAACCGCATAGAGGGGAATCAACGCGTTGGTCTTACCCCCGAAGCCGACGATCAAAGCGCTAGCGGTAACCGCTAGTACCAGCACTCCGTTGGAGAAGACAAGCCTGTCACCGCGGTTAGCCAACTGCTTTGGAAGGTAGCCGTCAGCCGCAATGATGGAAGAGAGCCTCGGGAAGTCTGCGTACGCAGTGTTGGCTGCGAGCGTCAGGATCGCAGCGGTCGCAAACTGCAGAATCAGATAGAGCGGACCGCTCCCAAATACGAGGAGTCCCATCTGCGAGAAGACCGTCTGGTCGTGACTCGGGTATGGCTGAATTCGGTGGGCCAGTAGCGAGACACCGAAGAACAAGCCTCCAAGAATAAACGCCATCCATGTAAGGGTTGCGGCTGCGTTTTTAGACTCTGGGCGCTTAAATGCTGGCACTCCATTGGAGATTGCCTCTACACCGGTCAGTGCAACTGCACCGGAGGAAAAACCCTTTAAAATAAGGAATAATCCTAGTGTTCCACCGGCTGCGAGAGTACCGTCAAACTCTTTCGGGTCGAATGGCACCTTCCCTATATGGCCCGTGTACGACTGGAACAAACCGTAGGCAACTAGTCCGGTCAACATGACAATGTAAATGTATGTAGGTGCAGCAAAGATGCGCCCTGATTCCTTGATACCGCGAAGGTTGGCGAGACTTATCAAGAGAATGAGTGCAAGCCCGAGTGGCACTCGATGGTCGGCAAGGCCTCGAAGGGCTGGTATCGAGACAATCGCTGCAACACCTGCAGAGATCGATACGGCAACCGTCAGTATGTAGTCGACAAGTAGCGATGCCCCTGCTACTAGAGAAGGCGTCTCTCCGAGGTTCTCACGCGATACAACGTATGAACCCCCGCCGCTCGGATAAGCAAAGATTGTCTGTCGGTATGACGTGACGACTATCGCCAAGAGAAGTGCTACTGCAATAGCGATCGGCATCAAGACGTTGAGCCCGAGCGCAAGGCTCGATGCGCCAAGCGCTACAACAAAAAGAATCTCCTCGGTCGCATACGCCGTTGAGGAGATCGCATCAGAGGAGAAGACTGCAAGAGCGATCGTCTTCGAGATGCGCTGATGCTCTTGCTCAGTCGTAGCGAGCGGCCGACCGACGAATATCCGTTTTAACGCAGAGAACATTTCTTGTGGCCCCCAAGAGCAGCGGAGAGGATCGTTGAAATTGCTCACAAGCAATCTGTTACTTACTTACAGTCCCGAAGTGAGTCCCTGTATCCTGCCACTCTCGGCGGCTCTCAACCGGCACCCGGCTTTGAAGAGATACCGAGAGATACGCCCAAAGCAAACGAGCGCGGGTAGGTTATGGATATGCGTGTTGCCATTGCGGGTGCAGGAAACGTCGGACTCCATGTTGCTAATGCTCTCCACAGAGCTGGGCACGAGATTCTGCTCATAGAGCAGCGACAGGCCGTGGCCAATAGAGCAACGGTTGAGGAGGGCATCGAGTGGTACATCGGTGACTCCTGTGAGGTCTCCTCACTTCGCGAGGCAAGACTCGAGACATGTGAGGTACTCGTTGCTGCCACAGGCGACGACGAGGACAACCTTGTGACATCACTACTCGCGAAACAAGAGTTTGGGATCCCGCGAGTAATCGCACGCGTGAATCACCCTAAGAACGAGTGGATGTTCAATGAAAACTGGGGCGTCGACCAGTTTGTCTCGACGCCGCAACTCATCACCAGCCTGGTAGAGGAGGCTGTGAACGTTGGAAAGCTCGTTGAGCTCCTGCGCTTCGACGGCGGATTGGCCCGACTTGTAGAGGTAAAACTCAACGAGGACTCCCCGATTATCAACAAGACCATCAAAGAGATTGACATCCCTCGCGACGCCACAATCGTTGCCATCCTGCGCGAGGAGCACTTAATCGTGCCTCGGGGAGACTCGGTCTTCTACGTAGGGGATGAGGTGCTTGCGCTCGTAACCCCTGACTCAGAAGACTCGGTGCGTCACATCCTCACTAACGACTGAG
>JBAXPT010000136.1:0-5431 GCA_037132095.1 Actinomycetes bacterium | reverse complement strand
GATCTGGAGACAACTACTTATAAAAGACTGGAATATTTGTGACTTTGACTTGGATCCGCACACACGACTGGGACGCTGCCGATTGGCGAACTGAGGCCATCTGCCGCAACTCAAACCCTGAGTTGTTCTTCCCAATAGGTGCAACCGGATCCGCTGCGGACCAGATCGAGGCCGCTAAAGAAATCTGTGGCATCTGCCCCGCTGCTACCCCATGCCTTGAGTTCGCAATGGCTACAAACCAGGAGAACGGTGTCTGGGGCGGGCGCACTGAGGAGGAGCGACGCATGCTGCGACGCGACTCCGCCGCGAGCATCGCATTCGCGTAAAGCGGGCACTTAAGTAAACTGGGCGATCTTGACTACTCCTTGGACACATCTCGACGAACCAGACGCTCCAGCCTGCGAAGCGTTAATTATCGCTATTGAACAAGAGATAGGCGAACCGGTCCACGAGGTTGTGCGCAAGCACCTGCGCGAGCGGCGAACTGACCCATCGCATGCTTTCCCTCGATTCGAGGTGCACTTCGACCAATACATTTTTGGGCACCTCCACATTCCAACCGAGATTGAGGATGGGGTACCGGAGTTTGCAGAGCTCACCATCATCGCCACCTTTGATGCATGCTGGACGGTCTTAAGGGTCCCGACCAACAACACCTCGATCATTCCGATTGAGAGCGATATTGCACATGATTTTAGGGGATTAATTCGGAATGTGCAGGGACGAATTGGGCCTGACTCCACTGTCGGAGACCTCCTCCGCAGGCTCTTCTCAATTGTCGTGAATGAACTTGAGAAAGTGATCGTGATTACTGGCGGAGCAATCAACGAATGTGCGGAGGAATTAAGCGGATTCGATACGCGCGATCTCAGTCGAGCGCTCTCAGATCAGATCCCCAAGATCCGCGAGCGTGCACAAGATGTACGCCGAGAGGTCGCCAGCCTCGGCACCGTAATCGATGAACTTGCTGTCATTCTCGAAGCAATCGTGAATGATGATCTAGATCTCTATCGCACGAATGACGACGGGCAACACGAAGAGATCTTTAGCAACTCGACCGAGATTTACTTACGCGACACATATTTCCGATCGCGTCGGCTATCTGTCGTACACGATGAGCAACTCGAGAAACTGCAGTTCGTGTTTCAGTCGATTAAGCAGCTAACTGACGCAGATGAGGTCATCTCAGGGCGATTCATCGGAGCTATCGCCTCCATCATGCTGCTCCCTACGTTCATTGTTGGCCTATACGGCATGAACTTCACCCACATGCCTGAGTTAGATTGGGCACTCGGATATTCCTTTGCCGGGTTGCTTATTGTGGCGACCACGGTATTTCAGGTCTGGTACTTCCGCCGCAAGCGTTGGCTCTAGCCCGGGGGCTCTACGGTCCAACCTGCTACCGGCACTGGAATACGCACACGAACTCGGGTTCCAGGGCGGTCACCATCGCGTGCGTTCGTCATCTCAATTGTTCCTGCCAACTCTCCAGTCACGAGTGCATGCACAATTGATGTTCCAAGCCCTGGGGATGAAGTGAGGTCAAAGCCAACCGGTAGCCCAACTCCGTCATCGGTGACGATTACCTCGAGCAGACTGTCCTCCCGCTCGAGGTGGACATGCACCGTTCCCTCTATGGGCTCATCCCCAACACGCGGATATGCATGATCTACCGCATTCTGAAGCAGCTCGTTTAAGACGACAGCGAGTGGTGTCGCAGTCTCGCCAGGCACATAACCAGATTCACCTGTTACATCGAAATGCAGACCGCCATCTCGATCCGCAACAGTCTCCTCAACAACTCGCACCAGAGGTTTGACAATGCTCGTGAAGTCAACCTCCTCGCTTGCTTCGCGTGAGAGCGTCTCATGGACAATTGCAATTGACCTGATACGACGCTCGGACTCCTGGATTGCCTCGCGAGCCTCCTCAGACTTAAGGCGCCTGCCCTGCAAACGAAGCAAAGCAGCGATGGTCTGCAGGTTGTTTTTTACACGATGGTGTACCTCTCGGATAGTCGCATCCTTAGACATAAGCATGCGGTCTCTGCGCCGCAGGTCCGTAACATCGCGCATCAGGAGCAGCGCACCTACAGGCTCAAGCTCCTCTAATAATGGGATAATTCGCATTAGGACCGAAGAATCAGAGCGCTCAATCTCGTGCAGAACAGGCAGGCGCCCTCGCATCGCATTATCTACTGAGCCTTCGTCAAAGCCAAGTTGTTTGATCTCCGTGCCAGAGATATAAGCATGAATGCCAATACGGTGCAGAGAACTCACTGCATTTGGACTTGCATAGCGAATCTTTGCATCTCCATCTAGGACAATCACTCCGTCGCCGACTCGCGGCGCACCCTCAATCTCGAGATCTTCTCGTGAGAACGGAAACGTGCCATCAACAATCATCTGCACTAAGTCGTCGTATACCTCGGTATAGCAACGCTCGAGCTCGCCGACACGGCGCCCCATGAGAGTGTCGAACTCGCGACACAGAACAGCGATCGTCCTGTGGCGAAACACAACAGGGATTGCTTCAATAGTTAGCGGAGAGCCGTCACCTAAGTGTGCGGCCTGAGACTCGACAACCTCACCACGGCGAAGTGCGCGTGTGGCTGCCGGACGCTCGGCTTCACTGACAACCTGCCCAACGAGATCTGCTGCATAGAGCGTCTGGCCGGTAGTGGGGCGCACCTGCCCAACAACGACGAACCGAGCGCCCTCCTCTCCCTCAATAGGAACCAACAGAATGAGGTCAGAGAATGAGAGATCCGAGATCAGGCGCCACGCTGATAAAAGCCGCTGGAGATGCTCGAGGGCCTCTCCCTCAACATCACTATGCAGTCTGGCGAGTTCCTCAAGTGTGGACACGTTGAGAAGCGTACCGGTGTCAGCGAAGTGCGGGGGTTTTGGGGGGGATCAGGTGAATAGGTGATTTGCTATCTCGGCTAGGCCGCTCAGATCGTGGATATCGGCATCGAGGCTCGGCACATTTACGAGCTCGCCCTCAATCCATGCCTGTAACTCAACTCGCAGCTCAGCCTCGCGAGCAGCGACCACACTAAAATTACCGAACGACTCGCCGACGGTTCGCAGCACCCGCTCATCAATCGCCGAATCAGCGAGAGCCTCCACCCCGGTCTCTGCCAACACCTCCGACAATCGCTGAGCGTTAGCGATCAGAGCGGCTCCGGCCTCTGCCCCGGCTTCGGCGGTAAAGGACTCTGGGAGCGTCTTGTTGGTAATTAACGCACCGCATGGGAACTCGCGCTTGGTAAGTTCTCCACAGAAGATTTCAGCCTCACGTAGCGGTGCCGACTCCAGAGTCGTAACGACAAGAAAAGTTGTGCGACGATCATGGAGCAGACGCTCAACGACTTGGGCACGCGCCACAAATCCGTCGTACATTGATTGGAAGTTTAGAAAAAACTCTGCAATATCCTGCAAGAACTGCGTGCCTAGAATTCGGTCTGCTACTTGGTAGAACGGTTTGCTTGCAAAATTTACGAGCCGCGCTCCCCTGCCACCTCCGGCACGATATGGGGCAGTCAACCAACGAAGCAGGCGCCCGCCGAAGAACTCCGACATGCGATGTGGCGCCTCTAGGAAATCAAGTGCATTGCGCGTGGGTGGAGTGTCGATAACTATGAGGTCATAGGTCCCAGTCGCATGGATCTCGAAGAGTCTCTCCATTGCTATGTAATCGTGGCTCTGGACAAAGCGCGATGTGATGTTGTCATAGAGGCTGTTGTTGAGGATCTTCGAAGCGGTCTCAGCATCAGGTGCGTGGCGAAGCACTAATGAGTCCCAGGACTCCTTCATATCAAGCATCGCAACCCATAATTCACCACGTGGCGTTAGGCCGGCCTCCTCAAATGCCGAGTCGGGCACACGCGACTCTGAGTTACCGATCTCCTCAAGCCCGAGAGCGCTAGCTAGCCGCTTTGCAGGGTCGATTGTTATAACCAATACTTTTCCGCCGACTCGGCTAGCAGCACCGAGCGCTATCGCCGCAGCGATACTTGTTTTACCGACTCCTCCGGAGCCACAGACAATCAGAATCTCCTTGGATGCCACTACCCCATCAAGCGATCCCGCGGTCATAGCCCAAACTCCGCGCTCAATGCATCGGCTACAACGCGCGTCTCGCGTACTCCATGACTACGTGTGAATAAGTAGGGCAAATACAGCATCGGTAGGTCTACTGCTGCGCGTAAATCTGCAAGGTGCTCGGCTCGGCTTCTCCGCATCGTCACCGCTAAACGTGCGCCAGAGAGAACCGACTCGACTCCATCGCTCAAGTTGAGTCCGAGGCTGCTCTCAAGTTGGGTGCGAACCGCCTCCCCAGATAACGCCTCAAATGCAGACTCCTCGGCACGCGTGAAGAGTTCAGGCAGGACACGATTGACGAACACAGCGCCGAGCGGAACATCGAGTTCGCTACGAGCGCGTCCAACTAAATCAATCGTCTCGCTGACCGGCATCTCCTCTGGGGTCGTAACAACATTTAGAGCTGTGATCGCTGGGTCAGCGAGGAGATCCGTCATCCACTCAGTCTGTGAACGGATCGGCCCAACGCTCACTAAGTCCTTTATCGCATCGGGTGCCCCCAACTGCGCCACTACATGCCCTGTCGCGGCTGCATCAACAATTACAAGGTCCCACGGTGCTCGCCCGGCTATCGACTCGCGGACCTCCCAAGCAATCTTTCCAATCGTCAATACCTCTTTGACTCCAGGGGCTGCAGTCGCAACGAAGTCAAAGACACGAGCAATCGGCCCAATACGCCCAACGACTGGGATGCGCAGATTAAGGCGTAGATACTCACGCAGAGAGGCCTCAGTATCCATTGCGAGCACGCTCACATTGGGGTGCACCTCAACGGGGACAAACCCAACAGGTGGGTGCTCAAACTTCGAGGCGATATCGCCCTTAGCGTCTACCTCAACGACCAGGACGCGTTTGCCAAGATCAGATGCAAGGAGCGCGAGCCCTGCGGTAACGGTGCTCTTCCCGACTCCGCCCTTGCCTGTGATTACAAGCAGGCGCTTCTTTAGAAGTTCAGGGACAGGAGGTTCTTGGGCGTCACTAAACAACTCTTCGCTGTGCAGATCGTGCGCCGAACCATCAGGCTCGCCCAGCATTTACTTAGCGGCCGAAGCCGACCCTCTTAGCGGCGTCCTCGCCGACGATCTCAATGTACGCAATCTTGTCTGCGGGTACACCTACGCGTCGGCCCTTGCTGTCAGTTAGCCAGAGGATTGTTCCAGAGGCTGCGAGGCCTGCGTTGACCTGAGCAGCTACTTCGTCAGGGCTGCCTTCAATGTCTAAGTTGAGTTCCTTTGCCGAGTAGACGACGCCGATTCTTACTTCCATTGATTTACCCCTCAGAGTCATGTTCTTAAATGTTGATGTTCTTAAATGTTGATGTTCTT
>JBAXPT010000135.1:0-5436 GCA_037132095.1 Actinomycetes bacterium | reverse complement strand
CAAGACGGCAGCCAAGACGGCAGCCAAGACGGCTAAGTCAGAGAGCGAATGTACTAACCCCAGCGAGTCCGGATTGAATCTCGCAATTCTCGTCGGTGTGCTCTCAAGCGATCCGGAGACTCGAGAGATTCCAGATCGGGGAGAGGTGGCGACGCTTCAAGTGCGCGTCTCGTCCCTCGATGGCGTGACCTCGGTCCCCGTCACAATGTGGTCACCGCCCGCTTGGTTACTAGCTGCAGGGGAGGGGACCCCAGTGCTAGTGGCGGGCATAGTGCGCAGGCGCTTCTGGCGAACACCTGCAGGCACGACCAGCAGTCGCGTCGACGTTGAGGCGACAAGCGTTACTCGTGATGGTGGCAGGCAACGCGCATCTCTAGCCAAGAGGGCCGAGGCAATCCTTGCCAGCGCTGCTTTAACGCCTCCGCCAAAGTAGTGAGGTGGGCTTAGCCCGCGTACACGTCGATGTAGCGGCGGTAGTTAGCAGAGATCTGCGCTGCCGCTACATCGGTGGCGAGGGATCCATCTAGGTAGCCCTTGAGCTGGTCCCACCAAATGCTTCTCCCAATAGCGAACCCAAGGTATCCCGGGACGCCTGAACCTGTTCGCAGCCAATGGTCAACCTTGGCATCGTCGGCACCACGCCCGAGTACCACGCAGCCAACGCCATCGCGCCCACCGGTGCGGGCCTGCTCGGAGATCATCTCGCAGTCTTCACGGCGGTCGATGCCCTCAATCTTCCAGATGTCGGCCTCGATCCCGGCCTGCTGCATGTTCTCAATTGCGATTCTCATGAGCTCGGGTCGAATATTCGTGTCGTATGCGTCCTCGCCCCCTGCAGCCTCAATCTGGTGAGGCTCACCGGGAACCAATAGTTCAAGGAGAAACTTGCGATCGTTGGCTTTAAGCCAATCCGAGAGAGTCTTTAGCCCTACGAGTGATTTTGCATTGTCCTCGGCATTGCCTTCAGGGTTGAGCCTCACGAGAATCTTCGAGAATGTTGGGTTAAAGGACTCAATGTGCTCTCCGAAGGCCTCGCCATACTCAAAATCAAAGTAGTCAAGCCCGCTCTTCTCCACCGGCATCGCAACAATCTGCCCTGCTGCTACCCCTGCTTTCGCAACCGCTGCACCGAACTGCTCATCTACTAGTAGCCCGCAGCTCTGCGTGGATGCACCATCGGATAAGGCTCGTGCAAACCCTTCAGCGATGAGAGCTTTGGCATCGACGATCTTTGCCGACTCCTCGGGCGATGGGTCACCAGGGATTCCAAACATCTTCTTCTGGAATGAGCCACGGTGGTCAAAGGCAAGAATGAACAGTTGCTGGTCGTATCCGAGTGCCATATCTCTCGTTCTCTTCTCTCGGCCTATACCGGCCGGGTGGTGATGGGCTGGGTGTTGATGTAGCCGGTTGGTCTTGGTTTAGCCGAGGATCTCCGGCGCCACAGATCATACCGGCGCCCGCTTCCCAGAATTGGCCCCGCACGTAGTTATGCTTGA
This sequence comes from Actinomycetes bacterium, assembly GCA_037132095.1. Classification (GTDB taxonomy): domain Bacteria; phylum Actinomycetota; class Acidimicrobiia; order IMCC26256; family IMCC26256; genus IMCC26256. The sequence goes on along the minus strand of JBAXPT010000135.1, from coordinate 3,937 downwards.
GAGGATTCAAGTGCTCACGAGGGTCTTGGAGAGAAGTAATCCCAGAAGTGCCCCCAAAATTTTGGGTAATCCAGATGGGTAATGCAGATGGGTGATCCAGACGATTCCCCACCTAGGTTGATCCGTAAGGATCGCTAGGAATAGTCAATAGCAGCAAAGCGTCGTGAAATGAGGACGAAGAGTGAGCCCAGATAATGCCGAGCAGCAAGCAACCGAGGTATTAGAGCGAGTCGTTATTAGATTCGCTGGAGACTCGGGAGACGGTATGCAGTTGGTAGGTGACCGCTTCACCGATGTAAGCGCTGCTTTTGGAAACGACCTAGCAACTCTCCCTGATTATCCGGCCGAGATTCGTGCTCCAGCGGGGACTATCGCTGGAGTCTCCTCCTTCCAGGTCCACATCGCCGGGCGCGACATCGTGACCCCGGGTGATGCCCCAAATCTTCTTGTAGCGATGAACCCCGCAGCCCTCAAGGCCAATATCAACGACCTCATGCCCGGTGGAGCAATCATTGCTAATAGCGATGCCTTTGAGACCCGCAACCTAGATAAGGCCGGGTACCTTGGCAACCCGCTTGAGGACGGATCGCTCTCTGCCTATCGCCTCTATTCAATCCCTATGACCTCCCTTACGCTTGAGGCTGCAAAGGGAACCGGAGCCAAGCCAAGAGACGCAGAGCGTTCTAAGAACTTCTTTGCTCTTGGTTTGATTGCGTGGATGTACACGCGCCCAACTGAGGCAATTACCGATTGGATCGCAGAGAAATTTGGTAAGAACCAAATCGTTCACGACGCAAACGTTGCTGCTCTCAAGGCCGGATATAACTTCGGTGAGACTGCAGAGATTTTTGAGCATGCGTATACGGTCCCATCAGCGCATTTGCCGGCAGGGCGTTACCGAAACATCACAGGAAACCTTGCTACTGCCTATGGGTTGATCGCTGCTGGGCATCAGGCGAAACTTCCGCTGTTCTTAGCTTCATACCCCATCACGCCCGCCTCTGACATTCTCCACGAACTCTCAAAGCACAAGCGTTTCGGTATCCGTACCGTGCAGGCTGAGGATGAGATCTCTGCAGCTGGAATGGCAATTGGCGCTGCATACGCTGGGCATTTAGCTGTCACTACAACGAGTGGGCCAGGGGTTGACCTTAAGGCCGAGGCGATGGGGCTTGCTGTCAGTATCGAGTTGCCGCTCTTGCTAATCGATGTTCAAAGAGGTGGTCCGTCTACTGGCCTCCCGACTAAAACCGAGCAGGCCGACCTAATGCTCGCAATGTATGGGCGACACGGTGAAGCACCACTCCCAATCGTTGCTGCTTACTCGCCCTCGCATTGCTTTGATGCTGTTCTAGAGGGTGCACGTATAGCCCTTAAATATCAGACTCCCGTGATGATCCTCACCGATGGCTATTTGGCGAACGGATCTGAGCCCTGGCTCTTCCCCGCTGCGGCTGAGCTCCCAGACATCTCTGTGAAATTCCAGACGGAGCCCAACGGCACTGGCCCGGATGGAGAGCCGAAGTACATGCCGTACTTACGTGATCCAATTACCCTTGCCCGACCTTGGGCAATACCCGGAACCCCTGGGCTCATGCACCGCGTCGGTGGTATTGAGAAGCAGGATGTAACCGGAAACATTAACTACGAACCCTCTAACCACGAGAAGATGACTCATCTGCGTGCTGCGAAGATTGCAGGTATCGCAAACGACATCCCTCCTCTCCCTGTCGACGATCCATCAGGAGAGGCAGAGTTGCTTGTTCTTGGGTGGGGAAGTACGTGGGGTGCGATTCAGGCAGGTGCGCGCAGACTCCGTGCCGATGGCGTCAATGTCGCTCACGCCCACTTGATGCACTTGAATCCATTCCCCGCAAATCTTGGCGAGGTCCTTGCTAAGTATCCGAAAGTACTGATCCCTGAGATGAACCTCGGCCAACTCTCACGCCTTGTGCGCGCTGAGTACCTAGTCGATGCCAAGAGTCTTACGAAGGTCCAGGGCCTCCCATTCCGGGCGGCTGAGATTGAAGCGAAAATGTTGGAGATGATCAATGGCTGAGCCAGTAACTCTTTCACGTAAGGATTTTTCCTCTGACCAAGAGGTACGTTGGTGCCCTGGGTGCGGCGACTACTCCGTCTTGACCGCTGTGCAGTTGCTGCTGCCAGAGATCGGCATACTCCCTCAGAATCAAGTATTCGTGAGTGGTATTGGATGCTCAAGCAGGTTCCCCTACTACATGAATACCTATGGTGTTCACAGTATTCATGGACGTGCACCGGCATTCGCTACAGGCATCGCTGCAGCGCGACCTGACCTTGACGTGTGGGTCGTCACCGGTGACGGCGACGGACTCTCAATCGGTGGGAACCATCTGATTCATGCCCTTCGGCGCAACATCAATATCACAATTCTGATGTTCAACAATCAGATATATGGTCTTACTAAAGGTCAGTACTCTCCAACGAGTGAGGTTGGAAAAGTAACGAAGTCAACACCGTTCGGTTCGATCGATCATCCGTTTAATCCAATCTCCGTTGCGCTCGGTGCTGAGGCCTCTTTCGTCGCTCGAACCCATGACATGGACCGCAAGCACATGACAGAGGTCTTCCGTCGCGCCAACGCTCATCAAGGTGCCTCGTTTGTAGAGATCTACCAAAACTGCAATGTCTTCAACGACGGAGCATTTGATGCAGTGGTGGCGAAAGACAGCCGTGCTGACATGCTCATTGATCTACACCACGGAGAGAAGATTGTTTTTGGAGCCAATGGCGAGCATGGTGTAATGCTCGACGAGTTCGGCGAGGCCCATGTTGTCTCTGTAGCGGATGTTGGGCTCGAGGGGATCTTGGTCCACGATGAGCAACGCCCAGAGCCTTCTCTGGCATTTGCGCTCTCTCGACTCGCCTCAGGCCCATATGAGCCGACCCCGGTGGGGATCTTTAGAGCAATTGAGCGACCTTCGTATGAGATTGAGCTCAGCCGCCAGCTGGCTGCAGTCCAAGAACGCGGTGGAGCGCCAGACCTAGACGGGCTACTTGGATCCGGCAACGTATGGGAAGTCGTTTAGAACTTAAGTTCTAAGACTCTCTTGGTAAGCCCCTAACTTTAATAGGCGCTGTCCAAGAGTCTAAATACCATTCCGGTACGTGGTTTTGGCCAAAAGAAGGTTGTCTTCTCTGGCATACGCACGCCTGCTTGACCTGCTTCGCGAATTGTCGAGACGCTAACCGGCGCAAGGATTATCGCCGCAGCAGCGCCACCATTGGAGACAATCTCTGCACAGTCTTCAGCGTCGTTTCTATATGTAAGGGCAGCCTCGCCAAGAAGCGGTCTAATCAAGGCCTCGAAGTGCGCAGACGCCACATTATGAAGCGACTCGGGGAGCGACTTACAGGCTTCATCTAATGCGTTAGCGGCTGGGACGAGAAGGAACAGGCGGTCGGGGAGCACGAGCCCAATTGCGTCTTCGATGCCGACTGAATCGTGGAGTGCTGCAATGCCCTGCGCTGTATGCGGTCCAGAGTCTCGAACCTCAAAGGTCTTAGCTACCAGATCAAGAAAATTGTTGGGGACTTCACTGAGCAGTCGATGAATCGCATGTACAACTAATTGTTTCTCCTCTAACTCGACGACGAAGCAGAGAATTGCCTCCGAACCATGATCGGTTGATCCCTGCTCCGAGCGATAAGCGAGTGCCGTCTCAAAGCGATGGTGGCCATCGGCGAGTACAAGTGGCCCAGCGGCGAGAGTATCCCTAACTGCCTCTACTCCCGTTGGGTCCGTTAGCGCCCAGAGAGCGTGATGCACGTTGAACTCGTCGGTGCACTCGGCTAGCGGTGGTGATTTGGTAGCAGCGTTGAGTGAATCTGTTAGACCGACTGCTGTGCAGAGTCCCCAGATCGGATCGAGGTTTGCTCTAGTTGTTCGCAGTATCTC
>JBAXPT010000134.1:0-5442 GCA_037132095.1 Actinomycetes bacterium | reverse complement strand
GTCTCGAACGGCACGAGAGACGCAGCGATCGAGGTTCGAAGAGCCTTGGGGTCTACAACGAGTTGAAGTTCGCGACCTTTGGGGCGCACACTTAGAGCGGAGGAGAAACTCGATGGATCTAATTTTAAAGTCGCATCTCGTATTGTGAGGGTTACCTGAGAAGCGAGCAGAGACCGGGCTTTACTAGCAGCTTGTCGTGTCGCTGCTTCATTAATGACGGGCTCCGTCTCGCCGACGGGCAGGCGAATCGAGTTCGTCTCTCCAGCAATGATCGCAGCGCGCATCGCATCATCTGCTGCCGGGCGCACGATACTTGTTCCACTTTTGGGGGTTACTTCGATTACTTCAGTGCCTTTGAAGATTAAGGACCCATCAACCAATCCATCCCCGATAGAGCGCTGCCAACCATCAAGAACTCCTGCAAGCACTGCATCATCAATTGAGACCGGGAGCGCAATGTTCTCGATGTGGCCGCGACGTAGGAAAGTGGCGAAGATCGAGGCGATCGGATTCGAGCGACCGGCTTCTCGCGATGCTCTGACGGCTTCCTCAGGATCGTAGGTTGCGCCAAGTGCGGTGGGTGATGCACTTAGCGAATTCTTACCGGCGATCGCTGCGAACTCCGTCGAGCCGCGCTGCGCTATGAGTATGCGCGCTGTATCTAGCAACTCTGTAGCGTTCTTCCCGCTTACATCTTGCCCCGCGAGCGAGACGCCAGGCAGGGCCTCGCCTTGATGAGTAAGTCGCTCGAATACCGAGGTCGCAACTATTACCAAGGCAATGCAGAGGATGCCTACGAGCAGCCAAGCGCGTTCGGCGTCCGAGTGCCCTGACCGCCTAGCAGAGCGAGCCTGTGAGCGGGCGCGTCTTGCCCTTGCCTCGGCTGAGTGGGGGCGCGGGGTGACTGAGGTTGAGTCAGCGGCTACCGCCACCTGAGGGTCTGGGGTGAGGTCGGGGTTGGGCTCTGTTGTCATACGTCGCCCCGCAGGTTACAGAGTCAGGGCCTAGAAACCTGCGCGGGAGGGTCAGGAGAGAGGGTTCTGGGGGAGGGGGGATGACTCCAGAGCGGCGACTAATCGCCTGAAGAATGTGCCTACGAGTCGCAGCCGGGTAATCTACCGAGCGACCCTCGAGTCCTTAACTTCGAGTCCATATCTCCGAGAGGCAACTAAATGTCCACAGACGCCAGCGCACTTAGTAACGACCAACTTCGCGATCAGACTCTCGCATGGCTGAAGGCCAATCTCCCAGATGGGTGGATGGACGCGGTTGATTCGCGAGACGACGAAGCGGTTGCTCGCCTTCGTAGTGCTCAGGATTACTCCGAGTGGTGCACACGCTTAGGTGAGGACGGATATGCCACGCCTACTTGGCCAGCTGAGTACGGCGCAGGTATGTCGCTCAATCCCACACAGGCTAAGGCCGTAAACGATGTTCTCAACCATTACAAAGTTGCGCGCCCTTATAACATCATCGGAATTGGAATGGGTGGCCCAACGCTTATGGCTTGGGGTTCCGAGGAGATGAAGCACAGGCTCCTAAAGCCAATGGCATGCAACCAAGAGATTTGGTGCCAACTATTCAGCGAGCCAGGTGCTGGGTCTGATGTTGCAGGGCTAGCTACACGCGCTGTTCGCGATGGAGATGAGTGGGTAGTAAACGGCCAGAAGGTCTGGACCACTCTTGCCCATGTTGCGCGCTGGGGGATGCTCGTAGCGCGTACAGACCCAGATGCTCCTAAGCATGCCGGTCTCACATACTTCGTCGTTGACATGGAGCAGGAGGGCGTAGATGTTCGCCCGTTAGTGCAGATCACGGGCGATGCAGAGTTCAACGAGGTCTTCTTCAATGACGCTCGCGTGCAGGACTCGTGGCGCCTCGGACGCGAGGGGGATGGCTGGAAAGCCGCTATTACAACGCTAATGAACGAGCGTGTCTCGCTCTCAGGGGCAGGGTCTGTTGGTGGAGATGCCGTCGGTGGAAGCCCAATAGCGAAACTGATTGAGCGCCACAAGGGTGTAACTAATCCTCTCGTGCGCCAATCAATTGCGCAGCTCTATATTGAGAGCACGTTGATTCGCATCAGCAACCAACGTGCAGCCGGTAAGCGCAAGTCAGGCTCGGAGGCCGGACCAGAGGGTTCAATCACAAAACTTCAGCAGGCTGAGTTCAATAAGCGTCTGCAGAATGTTGCGCTTGATCTTGAGGGACCAAGCGCAATTGCGTGGGAGGGTAAGAACCTCTCGCGTGTTGAGCGGATCGGGCGTGTAGGTGCTGCTGCAGATGACGACAGCGCAATCGCATCTGGATTCCTCCGTGCACAGGCCAACACGATTGAGGGCGGCACGTCGGACATCATGAGGAATATTCTTGGAGAACGTGTGCTTGGGTTACCAAAAGAGCCTGATCCTTCGCGCTCTATCCCGTGGAAAGACGTACCTCGCTCTGTCTGAGTCGCGGGACGGGTACAGATGTGCGAGATGCGCATGCAGAGAATAAAGAGTTAGGACTCATTTGACTGCCCCACGGCTATGCCTTTTAGCAATACATGCACACCCAGATGACGAGGCTTCGAAGGGTGCCGGTACTTCTGCTCGATACAACGCGGAGGGAATTCGAAACGTCTTAGTCTGCTGCACCGGAGGCGAGGAGGGTGACATCCTTAACCCGGCTATGGATACCCCAGAGGTGCGTGCTGACTTATTCGGAGTTCGCATGCGCGAGTTAGAGGCGAGTGCCGAGGCCATCGGATACGAGAAGATTTATCTGCTGGGGTATCGCGACTCCGGGATGCTCGATAGTGAGGCAAATGCACGCTCGGATAATTTTGCGAATGCGCCATTCGAAGAGGCAGTAGAGCGTCTCGTGCGGATCATTCGCAGCGAACGGCCGCAGGTAATCGTTACCTACGGAGATGATAAGGCTTTCTATCCGCACCCAGACCACGTGCAGGTGCATGAAATCTCCGGGCCTGCCTTCAAAGCAGCAGGTGACCCCAAGGCCTATCCGGATGCGGGTGAGCCCTGGCAGCCGAGCAAGATGTACTACACCGGCTGGTCGCATCGCCGAGTTAAGGCCCTACACGATGCTTTCTTGGCGCGCGGTGAGGAGAGTCCGTATGAGCAGTGGTTCGAGGCTGGATTCTCAGAGCGTGCAGATGCGAGATTTACAGCACTAATAGATGTCTCTGATTTTCTACATGCTCGACGCAAAGCCTTACTTGCTCACCGGACTCAGGTTGATCCTGAGGGGTTCTGGATGCGACTCCCTGATGACGTCGTTCGCGAAGTATTCCCGTGGGAAGAGTTTGCGCTTGCCGAGTCTTTGGTCGATAACGGAGTGGCACAAGGCGAGCCTGAAGAGGATCTCTTCGCCGGTCTGCGGTAGGACGGCTTTTGAGGCCGTGTCTCTAGCCCGCTCGCTGTACCTCTCGGAGTTCTTTGAAGCCAATAAGCGTTGCTCCAGAACTGGTTACAAGTTGGCGAAACGCCTCGTTGGCGCATAACGCTTCGTGGTCTCTAACGCGCCCACTCCAGTCTGGGTGGGATGCGCGCAACTCGTCGGTCTCTACCGCTGGGTGGAAGTAGATCTCGGTTACTCCCGGGCGCATATTTGCGAGCATGCGCTCAATATCTGAGCGGCTGCCAACTCGGGTGTACAAGAAGTGGTCGGTAAATACAATGCCCTCTTCGGTCGCGAGCCTGCGGTATGGAAATCCAACCTGAGCCTCGCCGGCCGCTCCGCCCATTCGAAGCGGGAGGGCAAACTCTGCCGCCATCTCAAGATAGACATCGAAGAACTCGGGTCGAAGTTGCACGGCACCCATATGGGAGTCGAGATGGCTTACATCGAATCCCCAGTAGATAGCGCGTTCGATCTGTGCGCGACATTCTTTGCGAACTTCATCAAGATCGGCATGGTCCCAGAGGTCGGCAAGGGTTCTAGGGAACCCGCCGTTACCATCGAGAAGGCTAGGTGAGCGCGTGATGGGCCCCCAACGGTAATTCTCCCACTCGCTATTGAGCGTGAGATGAACACCCACATCTTCTCCGCGGTACTCGGCGGCAGCATCGCGAGCCCATGGGCACGGGACCATCAATGTTGCGCTAGTGGCGAGCCCTTCGCGCAATGACTCGTAAATACCTACATTGGCTGCGCGCGTTGAACCTAGGTCGTCGCAGTTAATGATTAGAAGGCGCGCATCCTCTGCATACCCGAGGCGCTCAGCAAGAGTTGTCACGCCAATAGCGTAGCGACCGAGGGATAGCCGGAGGCCGTTTAGATGCGCTCGATGATGGTTCCGGTGCCGAGCCCGCCTCCGCAGCACATCGTGATGAGCCCAAAGGTTCCATCAGTGCGCTCAAGTTCGTGGAGTGCTGAGGTGATTAGGCGCGCTCCAGTTGCCCCAACTGGGTGACCAAGTGCAATAGCGCCGCCGTTGGGGTTGACCTTCTCCATATCAGGGCGGTGCTCGCGCTCAAATGCCAAGACGACAGATGCAAAGGCCTCGTTGATCTCGATTGTGTCGATGTCGTTCATCGAGAGTCCAGTACGGTCGAAGAGGCGCTGGGTGGCCTCGATGGGCCCGGTGAGCATGAGCACCGGATCGACGCCGACCAGGCATTGGTCGACGATGCGAGCACGTGGCGTGAGACCGAGTTCGGCTGCACGCTTTGCTGTCATGACAATCAGCGCAGCTGCGCCGTCTGTAATTTGTGATGATGTTCCGGCAGTGTGGACACCATTCTCGCGACCAACAGGCTTGAGCGTTGCGAGCTTCTCTAGTGAAGTCTCTCTAAGCCCTTCATCTCGAGAGATCGTCTGCAGGGTCTCTCCCGCAGAGCCGTCTTCGCCACGCTCAGGCGCCTGGATTGGGTGCACCTCTCGCTCGAAGCGCCCCTCTGACCAAGCACGTGCTGCGCGCTGCTGAGACTGAAGGCCAAATGCATCGCAGTCGCCGCGTGTGATTCCCCACTGGTCAGCAATGCGCTCTGCGCCCTCAAACTGTGTTGTGTATTCGTACTGCGCGAAGTATGCCTTCGTAATCGGGCGACCAAAATCACCGCGCACTGCAGCGCCTAGTGGAATACGCGACATGCTCTCAACTCCACAGGACATAGCGGAGTCGATGACGCCTGCCTTAACCATGGCGATCGCCATATTCGATGCCTGCTGGGAGGAACCGCACTGCGCATCTACGGTGCTAGCGGCGACCTCAAGGGGTAGACCGGCTGTCAGCCAAGCAGAGCGAGCGATGTTGAAGGTCTGCTCGCCTATCTGGCTTACGCAGCCACCAATAACCTGGCCGATAAGCGAAGGATCCATTCCGCTACGCCTTACTGCCTCTGCCTGTACCGCGCCTAGGAGTTCGGTCGGGTGGACAGTTGAGAGGCCACCATTGCGGCGCCCTAGCGGCGAGCGGACTGCCTCAACAATTACTAC
>JBAXPT010000133.1:0-5466 GCA_037132095.1 Actinomycetes bacterium | reverse complement strand
GCTCCTTGTACCTCGGGGCGGCCGTAATAGAAGAGGCGCCCATGGTGAGTAATCGGTACAGCGGTGCGACGGTAGCCGAAGGATTGTGCGCTGTAATCAGCATAAATTCGGGCTGTGAAGTGAGGTGTGACAGCGAATATCAGCAGTGCAGCCGTAGTAACGCCGAGTAGCAGCCCTCTGCGATTGTTGTTTTTAGGGCGCAGAACATGGTTCAACTCGACTACTGCAATTGGAAGAAAGGCAAGGGGAACGCAGCTCACCCATGAGAGATGAGCAGAGTCAGCGCGTTGGATGGCTTGTGGAAGCATCCCGAGGGACATTGCTCCAATTGCCAACAGAGCGCGAGCGTTGAAGCGAGCAGGATCCCTACGAATGCTCCAGATAGATACGCCGAGTATGAAGAATACCGAGAAGATAAGTACCCAGAACCAAAGTGCTAACTGCGCCGGGCTAGAGATAGGAGAAGGCCAGCGAGGTAACTGTTCAGCACCGACACGCTGTAGCACGCTGTCGAATTGACTCCAAGAGGGCGGAACGGGGAGCCGACGCCCTCCTCGAAGTTTGAAGACCGGATCTAGCACCATGCCCCGTATGACGTTCATCGGGCCAGATAAAAAAAGATGGAGAATGTAAGGCGAGACTCCGATAGCGGCCCCTGCGAGCATCCTCTTAAAGAATTTGTGCCCGAGCCCCCATGATGCGCAGAGACCTCCGAGCGTCGCTGCAATTATCAGATCAGGCCTGAACGTGAGTCCAAGCCCTATTAATAGACCCCCTGCGAATGAGAATTTTAATGCAGTGCCAACATTCAATACGCGCCTGCGCCCCTCGAGTCCGCAGAGTAAACCCAATACAAGGAGTGCGACGGCGCCATCCCAAGCGAGGGCGGTGAGTCCTATTGGGGGTATAACAAAGGCGATGGCGATTAAACCTGCGGTGAGGGCCATCAATCGTCCCCAGTAACGCGCCAATCCAGCGACACCAGCGATAATTCCTACCTGCTGGAGAACCCCGAACCATCTCTCGGTGGCTAGCGAGACCCCAAATAGTTTGTATGTTCCTGCAAGCGCCCAGAGGCTTCCAGGGCCGTAGAGATGGAGGAAGTCGCGGTTCGGTCTAAGGCCGTTTAACACAAACTCTGGAAACGCAAGCATGAACCCCTCCTCCATGGGAGGGCCTTGACTTCGAAGTAGTCCGCGTAGCGGAAGTGCATAGACGAGGATGAGAATGACAGCAACAACCCATGCGCCAGTATGCGAGTGCCGACTGGTATTCACCATCGGTGATGATGCATCGGTGCGGTTGCTCAACCTCTAGAGCCTCTAGGTCTCGGACTGCACGGGTCGACGCGGCCGCTTGGCAACTGCAAAGAGAACCGGGGTCTTGCCATCTATCTCTGTAGAGATTGAGAGATGAGTGTGGTCTAAACCAGAACCGACACCGCTAACTTTTGACCCTAGAACTCGATAGACCACGGGAAGAGCATGTTCGTATATCCAAACGTATGCTTTCCGGGGTAGAAATCTGCGCAGGTTTAGAAAATCAAATTTGAGAATGCGGTCACCGCTAGCGCGCCTTGTTGCAAAATCAGCCTGAAACTCAGAGTCTCCGACAAGCCCAAGTACCTCGACTTCTTCGAAGAACAGCCGAAGCATTGAGAATAACTGTGGCTTCTCGAACAAATAAACGTGGAAGGGGTTCTCGAAATCAGCGGGTTTGTTCGGTGTAAGCACGAAGACAGAACCCGTAGCCGAGCAGACTCGCGCTATCTCGGCTACGTGACGTTCAGGATCAGTGAAGTGCTCAATTATGTGAGAAGAACAGACCGAGTCAAAGCTTGCATCTGCGAAACCAAGACTCCCGCCATCCATGCATGCAGTCGTGATTTGTTTTCCACGACTTGAGGCTCCGCCCCATTCACGTGCTGCAAGGATCGCAGTATCAGCGCTGTAGTCAATACCAATGAGTCTCCGGCCTTCTGATGCCAAAGTGACACTCTCGTCCCCGACTCCGCACCCGACATCGAGTACTAGCGCTCCACTGAGTCGAGCAGCCACCTCGCGGTATCCGGCTTCGTGTAACGCAAGGAGGGAGTCTGGTGTGCTCCCCTCCATAGGTCTTTCTCCAGTGAGTCTCAGAACCTGCTCCGTGTCTTTAGCGATCCATTATGGGTGGGGAGTGAAGCTGTGGGGGTGAAGTTCGGGCCCCACAATCAAGCGTTCGTAGACTAATGGCCGGGGATTGATTTAGGGATGAGGGGGGAGAATTAATGGAGCAATCTGAATTTATGGAGCAGTCCGATAGAGGGTCAATAGTTGCTTCGATGACCGAATTAGCGCGCTCGGCCTCCTTGGAGCGGGTGAGCCTGCTCGCCTGGCGAGACCTTGAGGACCCGGAGGCAGGGGGTTCAGAGGTACATGCTGCGAGGGTCGCTGAGCTCTGGGCAAGCGCAGGTATTGATGTCAACATGCGCACATCTTTCGCTGCCGGGAAGTCTCAAGTGGCTTGGCGCGATGGTTATCGCGTAATCCGTAAGGCCGGGCGCTACATGGTATTTCCACGGGCATCCTTTAGCGAGATGATGGGTTGGCATGGAGGGCGCGATGGTTTGGTTGAGATATGGAACGGGATGCCCTTCTTCTCTCCGGTATGGGCGCGTACGCCCAGTGTGACTTGGTTCCATCACGTTCACGCTGACATGTGGAATATGACTCTCCCGCCTCGAATAGCTGGTATTGGTAGAACGCTGGAGTCGAGCATTGCTCCAAAGTTCTATCGGCGCACTCCAATAATCACGCTCTCAGATTCTTCTAAGAGCGAACTCGTTCATGAGCTCGGATTTAAAGATCGAATGGTCCACGTTGTTCCGCCGGGGGTAGACCCAAAGTTCTCTGCCGGTGGAGTGAAGTCAATCCGACCTCTTGTCGTAGCGGTTGGTCGACTTGTGCCGGTAAAGCGATTCGATCTACTCGTAGAGGTTTTGATTGCACTTAAGGAGCGACAACCCGATCTCGAGGCTGTGATTGCAGGGGAGGGTTATGAGCGCGACTCGCTCGAATCCCAGATCAAGAGCGCAGGGGCTGAGGGATGGATCTCCCTAATTGGGCGCGTAAGTGACGACGCGTTGATCTCGCTCTATCGGAGTGCGTGGGTACTTGCGAGCGTTAGTGCACGTGAAGGCTGGGGAATGACCATTACAGAGGCAGCAGCATGTGGAACCCCTGCTGTGGCCACAAATATTGCGGGGCACTCAGATGCAGTTAAGGATGGAATTAGTGGTCTTCTCGGGAGGACCCGTGATGATTTGGTAGCCGCCCTAGATCAAGTGATCATTGACGATGGTCTGCGAGATCGTCTATCCAAGGGTGCTCTCGAGAATGCTTCACGGCTTACATGGGAGCGCACAGCCTTTGGCACCCTTGAGGTATTGGCCAATGAGGCAACTAGGCGAAACAGTGCGAGGAAGGTTTAGTCCTATAACCCTTTTTTGGCCATTCTCTGACGCTCCTCTGACGCTCCTTAACTCGCTTTCAGGGGTAGTTTCTATGCCGTGTCATCGCCGGAAATTTCGACCATAAATCCCATGGGAAGAGGCGCTAACTCGGAGCGGTCTAGGCCCAGTGCTCGCAGCAGGTTTGCTGGCTACTCGCTACTTGCGGCTATCTCTTATATCCCAGTTTTGCTCTCCGACCCAGGGCGCGTTGCGGCGGATACCAAGTCTTATCTGTCACTAGACGTCGGTCGACTCCTGGAGCGCGCATGGAGTATGTGGGACCCCAATATCGGGCTTGGAACGGTTACGCACCAAAACATTGGATACTTGTTCCCGATGGGGCCCTTTTATTGGGTGCTCAATGCTCTCGGCGCCTCTGGAGCGCTGACACAGCGAATCTGGCTCGGCACGATTATTTTCGCAGCCGGCCTAGGCATGCTCTACCTCTTTCGAACCCTTGACGTAACAGGGCCTGGAGCAGTAGTAGGAGCCTTGGCTTTTATGCTCAGCCCATACTTGCTCGATTACGCAGCGCGCATATCTGTGATTCTCTTGCCGTGGGCTGGACTCCCATGGTTGCTGGCATTCACCATTTTGGCTCTACGAAAGGGCGGGTGGAGATACCCGGCGCTCATCGCACTCACAGTTCAGATTGTTGGGGGGGTAAACGCAACATCGTTGATTTTTGCCTGCCTCGCTCCAGCACTATGGCTGCCTTGGGCTGTGTGGGGAAGCAAAGAGGTCTCGGTAAAGCGCATGTTTGCCGCCCTAGCGCGTATTGGAGTGCTGACCACGGCGGCCTCGCTCTGGTGGCTCTCAGGGCTTTGGGCTCAAGGTAATTATGGAATTGATATTCTCAAATTTACCGAGACAGTTCGAACTGTTGCCAAAACATCTACTGCCCCCGAGGTTCTGCGCGGACTTGGCTACTGGTTCTTATACGGACAGGACAAGATCGGTCCTTGGATTGAGTCCGCTCTTCCGTATACGCAGAGTGTCACGCATATTGCAATCTCTTTTGCTGTGCCGGTGCTTGCTCTCCTCTGCGCTACTTGTATTAGGTGGCGGCACCGTTCTTATTTCGTTCTGCTTGCATTTGTTGGGGTGACAATAGGTGTAGGTGCTTATTCCTTTGACGATCCCTCCCCGCTTGGCGGGGTAATGAAGTTGTTCGCTACGGCTTCATCACTTGGGCTTGCACTGCGCAGCACGGGTAGAGCGACTCCGCTGGTTGTTCTCGCCTTCTCCGTATTTTTGGCTCTTGGAGTATCCGGTGCATACCGATCACTGAGCGCTCGAGGGCGAAGCAAACTTGGGGCAATCTGCGTCGCGCTGACCGGAGCATTAGTTATTGCCAATCTTCCGGCGCTTTGGCAGGGCACCTTCTATGGGAAGAACCTCCAGCGCTCGGAGCAGGTTCCGAAGTATTGGTCGGATGCACTAGCGGAGGTGAATAAAGGCTCCCTCGACTCAAGAGTGCTGGAGCTCCCCGGATCTGATTTCGGTTCTTATCGATGGGGTAGCACCGTTGACCCAATTACACCTGGGCTAATTGATCGCCCATACGTAGCGCGCGAACTAATTCCGTACGGAACTCCAGCCTCTGCCGACCTACTTAATGCCTACGACCGTCGCCTTCAGGAGGGTCTCTACGAATCAGTTGTGACCGCACCATTCGCCCGCCTCCTCGGTGTTGACGAGATAGTGGTTCGTAACGATCTGCAGACTGACCGATACAACTTGATCAGGCCGCGCCAAGTTTGGCATGAATTTAAGTCTCCTCAGAGTGGCTTAGAAGTTCCGAAGGCATTTGGATTTAAGATTCCCGGCAGCGCGTTCTTCCCTCAAATTGATGAGCAGGCTCTCGCTTTTCCAGCTAATGAAGGCGATCCTCCGCCGGTAGCGGTAGTGCGAGTTACTTCCCCGTTATCCATTGTTCGCACGAAGAGTGTGCAAGGCACCGTGATAATCGC
>JBAXPT010000132.1:0-5505 GCA_037132095.1 Actinomycetes bacterium | reverse complement strand
ATACCCGTACCGCGATGCTTTCCTCCCTCTCCTTTGAAATCAACAAGACGCGGCTCACCCCATGTAACCCATCGCACGCGTTCTATGGGAGTACGCCCACCCTGCTCTACTGCCGTCACTACAGAATCGGGGCCAAGCATCCCCTGGACGCGAGCAAAGACGCGCGCTGCCCGATCTGCGCCTGCTTGATCCCCACCCCAGAATCCGAGTTGACTCCCACCAGCGGGAATCACTTCGTCGGGGATAAGCCTTAGGAGTGTCAAACCCCCTGATAGCCCACCGGACTCGGTAAGCCAGCCATCAAGCTGCCACCTAACTCTCGTTGCAAGTGTTGCAGGGGTAAGTGCTCCCTCATGCCGCCAGCAACGCTCTAACGACTCACCATGCTCGGTCTCACATGCGATCACAACACGCGTGCATGCAAGACCAAGAGCGGCTAGGCGCTCAAGTAATCGATCTGCAAGAGTTTTACCTATAAATGCAGCTTCATCGACACGATTCGATGGCGGGTCTATAACGCATGACTCAACAAGATCAGGTGGTGGGGTTGAGAGTGCAGGCGGGTAACGCTCCTCGCCGATAGAAATACGATGCGCCTCTAATCCCTGCGCACCAAAACGTGCCGCTACTGAACCAACCGGTAAGGCCCCAAAGTCACCAAGCGTGCGTATCCCTAAACGCATCAGCACCCCAGAGAGATCGGGCTCCCCAAGATGCACCACCGACCAAGGGGCAAGAAACTCAGGGGTTGCGTTCCTTGGCACAACGATGCTCGAGCGCGCTGCAAGACGAGCGGCGAAGACTCCATCAGCGATACCTACTCTTGCCTCCTCTACCCCCGCAGTCTTTAACGCAGCTAAGACTGCGGCGACTAGAGACTCATCGCCGCCGAAGTAACGCGATGGGCCAAGGGTTGGGAAAGAGAGAATGCCAGGGCGCTCAATCTCTATACGAGGAGTAAGAGTCTCGATACAGCGCGCTACTACCTCAAATGCCCGAGCCTCAGACGAAGGGTCAGCCTCCCTTATCTCGATACCAGGGCAACGCGCCTCTGCCTCACGGCGGCGTAGACCAGATATCACACCAACATTTCGCGCCTCTGTAGATGCAGCGAGAATCCGAGATCGTACGAGGACAGCCACAGGAACCCCTTCTAGAGAAGGCTCTTGCGCTCGCGCCGCAACAATGGGCCAATCAAGGCACCAGATCGAGAGCATTCGAGTCCCCATAATCAGGTAGCCATAGTCAAGTAACCACCGTCAGCCAGCATGCGCTATTGACGAGATCTCCGCGTGCTCGATACCTCGACGCGTCTCTAAACGCGCTCGTACATCTCGCCTATCTAGAGACCCACTTCCATCGCCAAGCCCTAGCCACTCCCCGCCCTCGGCACGCATACGTAAGGCTGCCTCTGCTGGCCATGGACCGGTGATTACAAGCAGAGCAGCGCGTTCGCGCGCACGCGCTATAAGTCGACGCGCATCGGTGGCTCGTAGGCGCGGTGGTGCTTCGGCGATTACAAGCGATACCCCATCAAGCAATGAAGCGACAACAAGCGCCCAGCGGTCTGTTGGGACGCGACGCACTACAGCGCATCGCTCGGTGACAATCCCCGCCTCTAATAGTGCAAGACCCGATAAGGAACCCTCTGGATCGAGGATGCTTATCCACTCGCCAAGAGCGCTAACTGCAGCACCAAATTGCAGTGCAAGAGTTGTAGAGCCATGGCCAGGCTCACCATCTACTACTGCAACGATGCCGCGCTGCAGGCGTGGAACGAGGGATGCGAGAGGGCCGTTCACATCAATGCTGCGATCCTTTGATGAGACAAGAGTGCCAGATCCTCTAGCGATCTCAACGACCTGCGAGAGCCTTAATGCATCGCGCTTAGGCGGCAGAGGGGACTCTCGAATAGGGGTAATAGATAGGTCTGTAATAGATAGGTCGCGTAGAGACTCCACCGCCCTAGGGTATCGAACATATGTTCGCAGATGCAAGGAGTATGCGACATTTCCATCAAAGCGGGACGAGAGCGTTGTTTGTTGGGGATCCAACGGATCTGGCGAGCTTGGGGATGGAACAACAACCAACTCAAACATCCCAGTAACCGTTACCGGTCTCTAGGATTAGCTGGTCTCTAGGAGTAGCTGGTCTCTAAAATTAGGTGGTGTTAGGTGGCAGCAACCTCGGCCGGGGTTGCTGCCTCAACACCAAGAGCGCTCGGCGACCATCCGGCATCCTCGCCGTAGTACTCGAAGAGATGGGTCACTAGGTACTCAGCGCGCTCCTCAAGTGATGACCAGTCGGTAGCACGAACTGTCACGACATTGCCGTAGACCGTTACGTGCTTGGCTCCAGCCTCAAGGATGCGCTCAGCGAGAACATCCGGTGGGCGGCGGCCTCGAGTGCGCGCAACCTCGACTGAGGCATAACGCTCGATAGCCATCCCGGTTAGTGAACGATTGGTCTCGAGAATCCGCACCTCGGGGTCATTCCCCTTGCGAATTGAGACGGTAATTGGTTGACCCATGGCGGCCAGCCTAGACGGTGGTGACTCAGCATTACCGCTTGCAGCATTCTAGGAGGGCGTCTCAGAAGCGCGCCCCGGAGAGTTCCTCTTAGAGCAGGCGGCCCGGGGGCGGGAGCAGATCGCGCCATGGGATGTCATCCATAAATGACCACGAACGCCGATGGATTGTCGTTGGCCCATAACCGGCGAGCGCCATCTGGTGAACTGGAGCCGCATAACCCTTGTTACCCTCGAACCCATAGGGCGGGAAGTTCTCAGCCTCGGCAGTCATAATTGCGTCGCGAGTTACCTTGGCCACAACTGATGCAGCCGCTATAGATAGCGAGGTCGTGTCACCTTTCACGATGGTTGTGACCCTCGATCCAAGACGCAGGAAGTCATGCGAGCCGTCTAAGAGAATGCGATCAGGGATATATCCCTGTGCCTCTACCTCTGCAAGGGCACGAAGGCCCGCTAAGCGCAGCGCCGCCGTCATCCCGAGCTCGTCGCACTCCCGAGGTGATGCGTGCCCGATGCCTATGGCCACTGCCCATCCATTTACAGACTCAAGGGCGCGGATCCTCGCAGCCGGGCTGAGCTGCTTCGAGTCTCGAACTCCCTCTATGAAGGTCCGCCCTGGAACCACAGCGGCCATGGTTGCTGGCCCCGCCCATGCGCCACGCCCAACCTCATCTAGCCCACAGATGATCGACTCACCGGAGTCCCAGCAGGCTTGCTCAACATCCAATGTTGGGGTTACTCGAGGTGCCACGAATGTGACCGTAGCCAATCAACGCCGAGTGCGCGTGATGCGGAGGATATTTAGGCGTACGCTCAAGCTGTGCAGCAGGGAGATCGAGTCGAGGTGCGATCACGATTCCAACGTGAATGGTCACGTGGCTTCGAGATTACCGAGGTAGTTGATGGCGACTCAATCAGATATCGCGTCAAGCGCCGCCACGATGAGGCCCTTCTCCCCTCCCTGTTTGCGGAGGACGAGGTACGGGCGGAGCATCGCAAGCGCGAGACCTGGTGGGTCTAATGCCCAATCAGTCCGGTGAAGTCTTATACGGCTTTAATAACCCAATACCCTGAAATTATAGGGTTAATCCTTGCCGCGTGAGAGAACCTCGATGAGGTCCTCTACAGGAATGGCCTGCATCGTGGTCGTCCGCATCGTTCCTCGCGCAGCGAGTGATACTGCAGCCGCTGCCATGGACTTCTCATCTGGGGCCTCGATGATGTTCAAGAAGTCCCACTGCCCCATGAGTGCGTACTGCACTATGACCTTGAGCCCCATCGCCTCTACCTCTTGGCGTACTTGTCCGATGCGCTCTGGGTGTTCACGAACTGTTGCCCAGCCGTCAGGGCCGAGTGTTGTAAGCATGCAGTAATAAGGCATGTAGAGACCCTAGCCCTGCGTGCCAAGCAATGCTTGCTGCACATCTCCGAGAGTCTCGAATGGGAGAAACCCGACATCATTGGCGCTGCACCATCTAGCGAGGCCATCTTTGGCGAAGACGACATCTGCTAGCAGGGCCGCCTTACGGTCGCTAGCGCCATCCCCAACTAGCACCGTCTTCTTTCCTGCCTGTGACGCAGCCTTAACGGGGGCCTGTTTGCATGTGCCGCAAGAGGAGCAGGCGCAGCAACGATCTTCGTAGGGGAACTCGAGGCGCCCGGTACCCCAATCGACACGGTTAGATATCACTCGCAGGCCGATGGCTTCACAGACCTCGTGCACGGTGAGCCCGAATCCATCCGAGACGACAGTTACCTCGGCACCGCATCCCCGCAGAGCCTCCACCAGTGGCTCAAAACCCGGGTCGAGCGGAACCTCTCTCGCAGTAGCGACGAGTAGCGCTTCATCGTGAGGCAGTAGATCCCACTCGTCGATCAGGCACTCCCTAGAAGGTATCTCGCCGCGCACGTATGCAGCGTCAACCTCACGCCACCCGTCTGCGCCATGTCGCTCTAGTACGTAGAGACCGGTATCCGCAGTTGTAATTGTCCCATCGAAGTCGAGGAATACTGCGAGGTTTCGAGGATTATCGAGCACCCCAAGATGCTACGTGGTATCGAGAATCGAAGCCGGTAGAGAGCGAAAGGGCCCGGTCGAGAACTCCCCCGCGCCGAATCACTCTTATTTTCTAAGAGCATTAGCGGTTTGATTCTTTACTGTCCCACCCCTGTATTAGAGTCGAACATATGTTCGATGAACTTAAAAGCGCAGTCACCCGCCTCCGGGAGGTCACCTCGCGTATTGATGTAGATGTGATTGACGGGAAGTCCGCGGCCGAGTTAGTCCGCATCTCTGAGGATGCTCGCAGGGCAGTTGATTCTCTGCGCACTGTGGCTGTGGGCCAGGTTGAGCGCACTAACGGTTGGAAGGGTGAGGGCGCTACGAGTATTTCAGAGTGGCTCTCCATTGAGACTGATTGCCCCCAGTATGAGGCCCAGTCTGTTGTGGTTCTCGCTACTCAGCTCCAGCACCTGCCGGTTACCCAGGAAGCACTGCGAAACGGCACTCTCTCCAATGCTCAAGCTGTTGAGATAGCACGCGGTGCGATCGTTGCACCTAATACTGAGACTCAGCTATTGAACCTCGCTAAGCACGCAACAGTACGCGACCTACGCGATGCATCATCTCGTGTAGTTGCAGCCGCCACAGATGAGGCAGAGCGACACAGACAAGTTCATAAATCGCGTTTCTTAAAATCGTGGAGAGACCCTGATGGTGCATTCATTATCAAAGGGCGCATGACAGTTGCTAATGGTGCGCTAGTAATGGCGGCGCTCAAACCTATACAGGACGAGATCTTTGAAGCAGCTCGTAAGAGTGGCGCGCATGAAAGACCGGAGGCCTACGCCGCCGACGCGCTACTGGCACTCTGCGAGAAGGCGACCACCAAGCAGTCGAGCGAGAGTGGCGGGAAAGCGACTCGCTCTAATGCAGTCATGCATATTCGAGTCGACATCGATGCACTTAAGCGTGG
>JBAXPT010000131.1:0-5618 GCA_037132095.1 Actinomycetes bacterium | reverse complement strand
GAGGTCGCAGCTGTACACCCTCTTGGGGGTCTACCCGTCGGGCAGCAGTATCACGTGGCTGGCCCCAGCGAGGGCGGGTTCTTAATCTCCGCGGTATGGGACTCAAAGGAGCACATGGAGACTTTTGTGCGGGACATACTTACCCTCGCACAGCCAGTTGTTGGAGGGTTCCCTAATCCTGTAGTCAGGCGAACTGCAGAGGTCTTTAACCAGCTAAGCGCATAAATCCGCTTAGATTTATAGCGTTTCTATAAATAGAGCTTAACGGCTTTTAATTTGATTCTCTAAGAATAGGTATAAAAGCCGCGCCCGGATTTTTTTCCTAAATTTCCTGCTGCAACCATCTGTCGGAGCAAAGGCGGAGCCCTAAACGCGTCACCGTATGCCTCTCGCATGTCATCAAGAATTGCGAGCAACGTATCGAGACCGATGCGATCTGCCAACGCAAGTGGCCCCATCGGATGGTTGTACCCAAGGCGCATTCCGGTATCGATGTGCTCTGCACTTGCAACACCCTCTTGGAGCACGCGCACTGCCTCGGCCATGAGAAGTGTTCCAAGACGAGTAGTTACAAACCCGGGGAGGTCTGCAACCTCAACAGTCTCTTTCCCGAGTGCTTGGCAGAATGTAAGCGCCTTCTGAAGAATCTCTGGGCTCGTATCTGCACCTCGTACAACCTCCACAAGGCGCATCGCTGGTACTGGATTGAAGAAGTGCGTCCCTACGGTCTGTGCTGGTCGTCCGCTTGCAGCGCCAAGCACTCCAATCGGCAGCCCGGATGTATTCGATGCAAGTACCGCATGGTCGTTGACTGCCGCGCCGATACGTTCGAAGACGGCTTGCTTGATCGCTAGGTCCTCCGGTACTGCCTCAACGACTACATCAGCACCGCTTAATGCTGCAGACATATCAGTCGTAACCGTAAGTAGTCCATACCCACCAAGATCGGCACCGCGCGAGCGCGCACGCGCCTCGTAATGCTCAACACGCGCACGCGCTGGCTCGCAGTGAGCCTCGAGAGTCTCAACAATGGTTACAGGGAACCCAGCAACAAGTGCCTCGAATGCGATCCCCGCACCCATGATCCCACCGCCGATAATTACCGTGTTGGTAGAAGCATCCGTCATGTTGTGGAGTCTGCTGCTGGACGACGACGCAGAAAGAACGTGCCGGTAGCGGTAGATACAGGATCGCCCTCTGCATTAGAGATAGTGGTAGTTAGGTATGCGATCTGTTTGGTTACGCGCAGAACCTCTCCACGAACACTCATTACGTCTCCGCTAGCTGCACCTCGAAGTGTTGAGTAACTAATGGAGATGGTTGCCCCATGCTCGCCCTTCTCAAGAGCACTATTGGTTGCAAAGTTCATTGCAGCGTCGTGGACTACCCCATAGACGCCGCCGTGCACTCCACCCATGGGATTACAGGCCAGAGCGGTTGGGTTCCAAGTCGCTTTAACCCAGCCCTCGCCGTAACTATCGAAGTTGAGGCCTATCTGAGAGAGAAGGGCCATACCGCCATCACCTAAAGACTTATCCATACTGCGCATAGTTCTTGAGGTTATCGGCCCAGCGCTCTGCACTCGCTGTATCAGCCTGATCAATAGGGCGGTCAAGATTTCGGGGAGTAGCGCGAGCCATAGCGCATAGGCGCGAGACCCTCTCCGCCGGTTACGATTCGACGCCTAAAGACTGACCACAACAACAGAGCCTTAGGAGCCAAGAAGATGCAGACCGCCGTCATCGTTGATGCAGTACGTACCCCGCTAGGTCGCCGCAATGGGAGCCTCAAGGGAAACCACCCGGTTGATCTTGCAGCCCACACTCTGCGCGCACTTGTTGAGCGCACCGGTATTGATCCTGCTCTGATCGAGGATGTCATCATGGGCTGTGTAATGCAGGTCGGCGACCAGGGCCTCAACGTTGGTCGTAACGCCGCACTTGCCGCTGGGTTCCCAGAGAGCGTTGTTGGAACAACGATTGATCGTCAGTGCGGTTCATCTCAGCAGGCTGCTCATTTCGCGGCTCAGGGTGTAATGGCCGGCGCTTATGACGTTGTTGTCGCTGCTGGAGTTGAGAACATGAGTCGCGTGCCCATGGGCGCATCGGTGATCAAAGACTCCTTCCCATTCGGACCAGAAATGTACGGCCGTTACCCAAACCTCGTTGGTCAGGGAATCTCTGCAGAGCTCATCTCTGAGAAGTGGGGAATCTCACGTGACGACAACGACGCGTTTGCAGCACAGTCACATCAGCGTGCTGCACTTGCTCGCGCAGAGGGTCGTTTCGAGCGAGAGATTGTCCCCGTTCAAGTCACCACCGATGAAGGAACTTCTTGGTTCTCTCAGGACGAGGGAATTCGCCCCGACTCAACACCTGAGACCCTCTCGAGGCTCAAGCCTGCATTCAAGGAAGATGGCGTAATTACCGCAGGAAACTCCTCTCAAATCACCGACGGAGCGGCCGCGGTCTTGATCATGAGCGAGGAGAAGGCCAAGGCTCTTGGGCTTACACCTCGTGCACGTTTCCACGCTTTTGCACTTGCCGGTGTCGACCCGGTGATGATGCTTACCGGACCAATCCCCGCAACTACAAAAGTCTTTGAGCGCTCCGGCATGACCATCGACCAGATGGACCTCGTCGAGATCAACGAAGCATTCGCACCAGTTGTTCTTGCGTGGCAGAAAGAGCACAACGCTGACATGTCGAAGGTAAACGTCAACGGCGGCGCTATTGCCCTTGGTCACCCACTCGGCTGCTCAGGCGCGCGTCTTATGACCACTCTCCTTAACGAGCTCGAGCGCACTGGTGGTCGTTATGGTCTCCAGACAATGTGTGAGGGTGGCGGCATGGCCAACGCAACAATCATTGAGCGTCTTGGCTAAGCCAAAAGCCGAATCAGGTAAGTGGCAGTGTTGCTAACTCTCGGGGCAATTTGGTTGCCGCTCCGAGTCTTGATCGCGTTAGTTGTATTTTTCGCGTTCTATTTATTCGCCGCCAAGATTGTGCGCGCTTTTCTGAAACCGATCCCCGATGACCCCGACCCCGAGAAAGTCCGTGTTGTCTCTGAGAGATTTCGTTGCTCGATCTGTGGGGCTGAGGTCACGATGACGGCCGCTCCAGAGGGCTTCGACCCCGAGGCCCCGAGGCACTGCCGTGAGGACATGCTGCTCGTGGTTGAGGCGCAGTAGCGCTCATCGATCAGGTCTGAGCCAGCGAGGCGTTGGGTTCAGGAGTCTCGGGTTTAGGGCGTGTCTGGCCCCTGTTGATAGCCCTAATCACATCCATGTGTTTTCCCACAGTTGGGGGAGAAACCTGTGGATAACTTCTGTGGATCTCAAGAAAACCTAGAAGTTAAAGGGATTTTACCTATCGGTACTGAGTCGCCACCATGAAGCCGGCTGAGATCTCAACTAGTCCTATTAATAGGTAACGATTCTGAGCCTCCCCTGGGAGCAGGCCTAGATAATTGGTCACGATGACAACAATTCCGACGCCAAGTAGGGCAAACATCAAGACCGGTACCCACATCGGGCTGACCTTCTTGGTCTTAGGGGTCGGAGGCGTATACCTAGAGGGCTTGGCCTTCTTTGCGCTGGCCTTCGGTGTTGCCTTGGAGCCTGATTTTGCAGGGCTCTTCCGAGGGTTATTGGAGGGCGCATTCTTGGATCGGGGCTTGGGGTTCGGCACGGGCGATACGTTACCCGCGGATGTGGGGGTCATGGGCCGGGTACGGTTCAGGGCATGACAGCGCGTGTTCTAGTAATCGATAACTACGACTCATTCGTCTACAACTTGGTTCAGTATCTCGGCGAGCTTGGGGCCGACCCAGTTGTGCACCGCAAGGATGCGCTGAGCCTCGATGAGATGGTGGCCCTCGAGCCCGATGCAGTGCTCATCTCGCCCGGGCCTGGTCACCCTCAAGATGCCGGTCTCTCAAATGATGCAATCCTCAAGTTTGGCAACTCTGGTATTCCGGTGCTCGGTGTCTGCCTTGGCCATCAATGCATTGGTCGTCTCTTCGGCGGCGAGGTAGTGCGCGCAGATCAAGTCATGCATGGCAAGACCTCAGAGATTCTTCACAGCGGTTCTGGTGTATTCGCAGGGCTGGCGACTCCACTCACCGCAACGCGCTATCACTCCCTCATAGTTGCGCGCGACTCTGTTCCGGATTGCCTTGAGATCACTGCAGAGATTGAAGACGGAACTGTGATGGGGCTCCGGCACCGCGATCTGCCGATTGAGGGAGTGCAGTTTCACCCCGAGTCGATACTTACCGAGGGCGGGCATCAACTACTACAGAACTTCCTAAACCAAATCGCGTAAATTTTTTCCGGTGTTTTATTAAAAGGTTGTAGTAGTCGTAGAACTAGTTGTTGTAATCCCGCCTGCACCGATCGTCAACGTGATCGTTGCGCCTGGCGTTGTTGTGGTTCCACTCGTTGGGGTCTGACTAATTACTTTGCCAAGACTCGCCGCCTCAGAAGCAATGGTGGTGGTGGTTACGTTGAAGCCTGCAGATTGGAGAGTTGATGTAGCCGCGGCTTGTGTCTGCCCAACAACATTCGGAACCTTCAGCTCGGGGCCCGAAGACATCAGCACCTTTACGACGCTTCCCTTATCAACCTCGGTCCCGCCGGGGGGATCAGTTGCGATGACGCGATCCTTAGCGACCGTATCTGAGGGCTGCAGTACAGCCTGAGCAGTCAATCCTGCTTCTTTAAGGAGTGTGATTGCATCAGAGAGAGTTAGACCCGGCGCAATCTGCGGAACAGCAACCTTGGGCTTGCCGAGCGAGACAAACAATGTGATGGGTTGAGTTATAACTACTGAGCGCCCTGCAGCGGGGGTGGTGCGTATCGCAAGACCCACTGCAATTGTCTCGCTTGTCTCTTCTTTGATCTCGACACTCTTAAACCCTGCGAGATTCAGATCGGCGCGTGCTGTCTCTAGATCCTTGCCCTCAACAGGTGGAACATTCTCTTTTCCGAGTCCTCCGCTGACACGCAGATTTACACTCTCGCCCTTAGCAAGCAGAGTGCCGCCCTCTGGATCCTGTGCGAATACCTGGCCCTTGGGGAGGGTGCTCGATGACTCCTCAGAGGTGACTTTGAAGCCGAGGTCCTCGAGCTTTGATTTAGCCGCATTCTCAAGCAAGTTCGTCACATCCGGTACGTCGATGCGACCCCCTGTGCTCTGTGATCCAACGCGAGAGATAAGTAATCCACCGAGAACAAGAATCAACACAGCAATGATCGCGGAGACAGAGATGATGGTCCCGCGATTACGACCTCGCGGCTCTTGGCGCGGACGTACGGCAGCACCTGCGGCCCCTGCCGCCCCAACCCCAACCGCAGCAACAGCGGGTGTGAGGGTCGTCGGAACATTTACTCCAGTGGCGGTAAGAACCCCACCGATTACCTCATCGCCGCGCCTAAACCTAAGTAGGTCGGCACGCATGTCATCTGCTGTTGCATAACGATCGTCTGGATTCTTCTCAAGCGCAGTGAGAATGATCTTCTCTAGCCCAGCAGCAATTGCAGGGTTGCGCGTTGAGGGTGGCGGCACTACGTCTTGAACCTGCTGGTAAGCGATCGCAACTGGGCTATCACCAGAGAA
>JBAXPT010000130.1:0-5701 GCA_037132095.1 Actinomycetes bacterium | reverse complement strand
GAGCCGCGAAAAACCGCGACCCGAGTATCGACATACCTACCCGCCTTATTAGCTGGGTGGTGTGGGTACCAAGCGAATATAAATGTGAGCCAGAACGACTGTATTTTCCCGGGGAGGTACCAGAGAAGTAGGGCTGGCCATCCGAACCCGAGAAGGAATGCGATTAGGAGAGCTGCATGAGTGAAAATCCAGAAGCGGAGTTGATGGAGTCCTGCAGATTTTGAGCCTGAGTCGGCTCGTAAAGCGCCCCTAATGCGAGAGGGGATTAGGCGACGGCTCGAGGGGACAAAGGCAAGTAGCGGAAGAATCTCAGATACAAATTGAATGCTCAGCCAATTGAGCGGGAGTTCTCGGAGCGGTCCATCGGTGTAGTGGTCTGGGTCCCGCCCTGGTTGATTCGTATAGGCGTGATGCCTCATATGAGATGCACGGTGCGCTTTGTAAGAGAAGCCAAGTGGAATCGAGCAGATCATTCCAATTAGGTCTTCGCTCCAACGCGACTTCGGGCTCTTGCCAAGGATGTTTCCGTGTGCCGCCTCATGCATCGGCATATAAAAAGTTGAAGCGAGAATTGAGTTGAGAATCAATCCAGCCCATAGCGGGAGAATGCCGACGAGGCCGAGCCAAAGAACTGCAGTCCATGCCACGAGTACGAGGAGAAATGTGAGGACAATACGTGGTTGGGCTGCCCCCCAATAACGCGCTGCTACTGCGCGCTCTGAGCGATGAGAAAGCCGGCGCTTCTCATCTGAGTCATCAACCTCGTCGCCGACTTGATAAAGGTCATCGCCAGACGATGCAAGGGTCTCAGCCAGAGCACGCGTCTCCGAAGGTATCCCGGGTTGTGCGGGCTGAGCATCCATGGGGGAGAGTCTGCTGTCAGACCGAGAGCAGAGTCAAACCGCATTCGTTCCCATGAGAGCAGAGGTAACGTGTAGTTCAAGCGCATTCTTGCTAGACAAAGAAGCAACTTTCAAATCCATCAAGAGTTTCATGAGAAGAGAGCCTTAGATGCTGACCGCCAAAATCATTGCGACATTGGTGCCCCTTCTCTGTCTATTCGGCGTGGCGACGCTCGGGCGCGGCGGACGAAAGACCGCTCCGCTAATTGTTATTGCACTTCTATGGGGAGTTGCGTCTACGTTCTTAGTTCTTCCTTTCAATGACAGGTGGTATGCAAAACACGGCTTGCAATCCCTAATCATTTATGGCGCACCCTTTGCAGAAGAAATCTGCAAGGCATTAATTCTTCCCTTTCTTACTCTCTCCAAACGCTGTTTCTGGTTCGTTGACGGAGCCATTCTTGGGCTTGCTGCTGGTACAGGCTTTGCAATTCGCGAGAATTGGATATACCTGGATCGCGATTATTCAGGGCAGCAGATTGGGCTCGCAATCGCCCGAGTCTCCTCCACAAATCTCATGCACGCTGGTACTACTGCGATCGTGGGGGCCGCGATAGTGCTATCCATGAAGCGTGGGTTACTCCAGAGAGTTCTAACTCCACTGGGTGGTTTAGTAATTGCGATGACACTTCACTCAACATTCAATCGAATGACCACATGGCCCGGTGAATCTGCAGCGATGATTACTGGGGTCGGAGTAGGAGTATTCGCTATTGCCACAGGGATTGTCGCCTTAGGCTTCCCAATCTCGCGCAGGTGGGTTCGCAACGACCTCAAACTCAGTGCAATGACGCAGAGCGAGCAACTCGCACTTGGCGGAGGGCACACTGTAGATGCACTTCTAGACGAGTTTGAAGTGCGCTACGGCTCAAAAGCAGTCAAGAACGCTGAAGAACTAATCAAGGTTCAGCGACGCATCAGCATCGCTCAACATGGCGGTCACATAAATGCAAAGGATGCCGAGCTTCTTGAGGTGCAGGCGGATGACCTACGACGTGAGATCGGAGTCTTTGCAATGATGTGGCTGCGCACCCACCTACCGGTTGACCCATCGTCAGCAGGGCTGTGGGGAAACCTTGCTGAGACAGGGGAGAAAGAAGGCCCTGCTGGCGCTTTATCAGGATTGGCTGCCGGCTTGGCCGATGATGCTCCAAACTCCTCACCGGGCGGGCTCTGGGCGAGTCTCGGTGATAACTCCGATACGGCGCCATAATCGGATAACTTGAGGACTCTGAAGTCCCATAGATTGGCAACGCGACTTAGGAATACATCTAGTTAAGCCGGTTCTTGTTAGGTAAATTCTTGTTAGGTCAGTTCAAATAGAGGGTGAGACCAATGCTCTGCGCACAGTGTGATGATTCAGCACGAGGAGTCTGCAAATTCTGCGGACGCGGAGTATGTGGAGAGCACCACTCCAATCTTCCATTCGTTGTAACCCTCTTTGGGGTCGATCCTCCAAAGGCAATAGTCGTTGGAGGAACTCTTTGGTGTGGAGTCTGTAGACCTCAGCCAGATCCGATAGCGATGCCGGAGCTGGCATGAGTGGCGGCGGAATCTTCGATCGGGTCGCAACGCACTTAGATGCTGCTGCCGATCCTGAGGCGCACTTCTCTATGGCGTCACTCTTAAGTCTCTCCGATGAAGAGCGCGCTGTGGTTCGAGACATTATGCGCGCCGATTCTCCACAGAGCGTCGCCCAGGTCGCAGAGACTTTGAAGGTATCTGTAAACGATGTCGCCTCTACAGTCGGTTCACTGAGCATGCGCGGAGTAATCGAAATACGCAAAGGATCACTGTATTTGACCCCGATTGAGCGGCCTCATCACTCTCACCCAGGTGGGTTCTGGAACAACCTGAATGATTTTTAAACGAGGAGAGCGCTCCGGCACTACGCAGAGAAGTTGAGCACTCTGGGAGCAACGATTAGGCGATCGGCTGATCCCAACCCAGTTGCGCCTCTAAAGAAATCAACGATTTCTGTAGTTCCCTCATAACCGTTATGCAGTCTTCGAAGGTCTGCTGATTGTTGAGTGTGTGGGTCTGTGAGAAAATTGCATATCCCTCGAGTACGAAAGTGACGATCTCGGCCCAAGCGGTACCCATACGCTCGTCAACGCCAGCGAGTCGCTGCTGACGCTCCATCCCTACCCGTGACCATGCCGATGGGTCGGGCCTAAATAATGAAGGGTCCGCTCCCTGTCCAATGCTCCATGCAATGAGGCGTGTGCGGAGTATCAAATCTGGGTTCGTCAGCGCATCTAGAGGGCCGTACTCACTGAACTGATCCGTGAAGCGCTTAACGAGCTCATGTGCTACCGCGTCGAATAGGCCTGGGAGCGACCCGAAATTACGAGAGAGCGCAGCGAGTGGGAGACCTGACTCCCGAGTAATGCGCCGGGTGGTGACTTCGTAGAAAGGCTCAGTTCGGAGAAGAGAGATTGTTGTGGCTAGCAGGCGCTCCTTGGCGACCGCAGCGGGCACCCTGCTCTTACGTTTCGTCGGATCGTTATCGACATTGGGGTCTTTGCTCGGAGCCACCTTCTTAACTTAGCCCTTTGCCGGGGTGCTTCAAGAATAGGGTCTGGCCGCTATTTGGCATCGGTATCCACTAATAAATCACTGGCGCTCACTAGTTTGTGCAGACTGCATTAGGTGCCCATGCCGGGCACAAGGCCTTTGAGGAGTCAAGACATGACCGCAGCAACACAGAACCTGAGTGGCGTAGATACTTCGCCGCACCCAATCCATGTCTCATATGCATCCCTAGGTCTGGGAGCATTAGGTCTCCTTGCGTCTGGTATCGGGAGGCTGCTGTTCTGGAGTTCAGGCTTTGAGGTTCGTTCCTCTTGGGCACTAGTAGTACTCGGCCCGATCTTGATGGCCATTGCGATCACACTCCACATTGAGCACCTTGGGAAGCGCATCGGGCGCGCCCCAGTTGTGCTCGGCATTATCGGCTTGGTCATTTGGTCTCTGACTTCTCTCCCGTTCTTGCTTGACCCAAAGCTCTATTCGCTGCAGGATCATGCCAACTGGCTGCGCATTAACTGGGCTGGCTTTGCAGCGGCACGCGTCTTGTTCTCGCTCAGTTTCTTCCTTGTGCTTGCTCGCAAAGAGTCCCTACTCGAGCACGGCGAGATGGATGCAGCGCGTAAGATTCATGCTTCCTTCGCAACCCTCACCTACGCAGCGGTCGGAATGCTTCTCTACGGGTTGGCTGGCTTCAGTTCGCTAAGCGGATCGGGCCAATACGGATCGAGATTCACTTACGGACTTTTGGTACTAGGTCCAGCGCTTATTGCGATTGCAATCATCAACCACATTGATCATCTCTCTCGCGTGATCGGGAAGCCGGCGGTTATATGCGGAGTCTTAGGGTCTGCGCTCTGGGCAGTAAGTGTGCTCCCCATAGCTATTAAGCCATCCCTAGCCGAGTTTGCCGGGAACTGGGACAAAATTACGCTCTACGGCTTCAACGGTTTCGGCTTGATCCTTGGGGGCGTAAGCATTGGCTTGGTGCTGATGCGCAAACGCTCTCAGGACGCCTCGGCTGCCTAGTCCCATAGGGGCTCCCCACTAGCAGCTAAATCCTGTACAAAGATTCCAATCATTTGGATACAGATGGCGATTACTCTCGAGCCTATGCCCATCGCAAGCACCGCTCCTAGAGCCCCGAGAGCCCCGAGAGATGTAGTTGTTGTTCTTCTTGACAGCCTGAATAGGCACATGATTGGCGCCTATGGGGGAGAAGAGTTCGAGACTCCAAATCTGGACAGGCTCGCGAAGCGATCAGTTCGTTTTACGAACCATCACAGTGGGTCCTTGCCGTGTATGCCCGCACGGCATGATCTCCTAGTAGGTGCGCTCGACTTCCCCTGGAGACCATGGGGATCAATCGAAGTTTGGGAAGATGCGCTCACGAGGCAGTTGCGTCGGGATGCAGGTATCTCAACGATGCTTGTCTCAGATCATCCGCACCTCTTTGAGGCAGGTGGGGAGAATTATCACCACGACTTCGGAGCATGGGACTACTTGCGCGGCGGAGAGGACGATCCGTGGCGCACTCGTGCTGATACTTCGCAGATAGGTGCCCCAACCCTTCCTCCATTTCGCGAGTCCGGATGGCGTAATTACGATTTAAGCCGCACATTCTTTCGCGAGGAGGCCGATTTTCCTGGGCCGCGCACTATGACCGCCGCTGCTAAATGGCTTGATCAGGAACTAGGTGCGCAGCGTCGCCCCGAGGAGCGCTCGTTTCTGTTCGTTGACGAGTTTGATCCCCACGAACCCTTCGATGCTCCCGAAAAATGGGCAAGCCTCTACGACGATGACTGGGAAGGGGAGCGAATCATCTGGCCGCCATATACCAGTGGCATCAAGCGAGATGATGCTTTCGAGTCGCCCGAATTGAGCGCACGAGAGGCTCGCCATCTTCGCTCGCAATACGGAGCAAAGTTATCCATGATTGATCATTGGCTAGGCCTCATGATCGATACGGTTGAGCGCCATGACGCGTGGGACACCACAGCGTTTATCCTCTGCACTGATCACGGCATTTACCTAGGTGAGCGCGGTATGTGGGGAAAGCCCGCAGTCTCTGTATTCCCAGAACTTGGGCATATTCCTTTGATGATCTCCTGGCCAGGAGTTGAGGCAGGCACATGTGATGCGCTTACAACGACCGTAGATATTCACGCGACAATCTGTGATGTATTTGGAGTAGAGCCGAAGCACGCAACGCACGGATACTCGCTTGTTCCGCTAATTGAGGGGCGATCTACGAGTATTAGGGAGTGGGC
>JBAXPT010000129.1:0-5729 GCA_037132095.1 Actinomycetes bacterium | reverse complement strand
CTGCGCGATCCGCGGCACAGTGTTGAGGATTCAAACGTCACCCCATCTGGAGCGCTCTCGGCGATAGATCAATTGCGTGCAGATCGTCGCGGTGGCTCGAGGGCAATTTTAAATATCGATCCGCCTGATCATGATCGACTCCGCAGATTGGTCTCGAAGGCGTTTACTCCTCGAACTGTTGCGGCGCTTGAGCCGCGGGTCCAGGAGATGGTTCATCACTACCTTGACGCAATCGATGCTGCGGGTGGGGGAGACATAATCTCCGATGTTGCCTTCCCGCTTCCGTTTCTTGTCATCTCTGAGATGCTTGGAATGCCACAAGAAGACTCCGAGATTGTCAGGGAGTGGTCGCATGCCATTGTGAAGACCCTCGATCCAATTATGAGCGAGGAGGAGGTTCACACCGCAATAGCCTCAAGTGATCTGATGGTGGAGTATGTGCGTGAACGCATTGCTGAGAAGCGCGCAAATCCAGATGGGTTACTTCTCTCACGCCTCATTACTGCCGAGGATGACGGTGACATGCTTGATGAGCAAGAACTCCTTGATCAAATAATTCTGCTCTACATCGCTGGGCACGAGACGACTGTGAACCTGATCGGTAACGCGACTCTCGCTTTATTGAATCACCCAGATCAGATGGCATTACTCGGAGCCAATCCTGAATTGGGGGCGAATGCAACCGAGGAGTTGCTCCGTTGGGATAGTCCGGTCCAATACTCCCGCAGGATCGCGATAACAGACTTTGAGATTGCCGATAAGTCTGTGAAGAGCGGCGAGTTTGTACTCACATGCCTCGGCTCCGCTAACCATGACCCGAAGCGTTGGGGGCCAACTGCTGACGTGCTCGACCTTGCACGCGAAGGTGCGGGGGCGCATCTCTCGTTCGGTAGCGGAGTACATCACTGCCTAGGTGCGGCACTTGCTCGCCTCGAGGGTCGTGTCGCTCTCACCACCATTGCATCGCGTTTCCCAACCTTGAGCCTCGCTGCTCCGGTCACACGGAATGGGCGAGTTGTCCTACGTGGATTAGATGCACTTCCAGTAGCGATTAATTAGCGTCCGAGCGGCGACGACCAAAGCTTCTTTCGGCAGCGCCATTTACGGATTGAGCCAGATCGCTACGGCTTGATCCACGGCGAGCGGCTCTCCACCTGCGGGGAGCTGTTTCCAGACTGATGCCGCACGCTCTGGTGCCCCTGGTGGAGGCTCAGCCTCAATACGAATCTGCACCTCGAATCCGCTTGCGCCGAGAAGGGCCGCAGCCTTCTGTGCTGAGAGCCCGAGAACACTCGGCACTGGAACCACAAGTGGGGGACCAGTCGAGACTGCAAGGGTGATGGTCCCCCCGACTGCAAATGGCGCGCCCGCTGCAGGGGACTGCGAGATAACAAAACCCTGCGCGACGCTCCGGCTCGCAGTCTCAAAGAGGCGCACTCTGTACCCGGCATCCACGAGGATTCGAGTTGCATCAATCGTGCTCTGCCCGATTACCGATGTGAGCCCCGGGCCGGTTGGGCCACTTGGACCGGTCGCTCCAGATGCGCCAGTTGCCCCAGCGATTGGAGGGGGAAATTTTGATGCCGGAGTCTCAGCCAGATAAGCGCCGACGGTTGCTTGCCAAATCTGTGCCGGCCATGTGCCCCCTGTAACCGTTATGCGAGTAGTTGGTGGGCGCATTGTGCGTGCTGCATCTGGGAACCCAACCCATACAGCAGTAACAAGCTCGGGGGTATACCCAACGAACCATGCGTCAGACCATTCCTCGCCCGTACCGGTCTTGCCTGCGACTGAGCGTCCAATTCGCGCGTTGACACCGGTTCCTCTCTCCACGACTTGCTGCAGTACCTGTGTGACGTCTCTTGAGATTGATATTGGGAGTGTGCGTTCGCGACTCTGCTTTGCACGCCAAAGTACCTCGCCGCTATTGGTTGATACCTGCGTAATAAAGACGGGAGAGGTATGCATTCCGTCGTCGGCAAACGAACTGTATGCACTCGCCATGTCGAGTACCGTCACTCCGTTGCTCCCTAGCGCAGCCGAAGGATAAGCACCGAGTTTGCTCTCTACCCCCAACTTATTTGCAAGGTCAACTACTGGCTGCGCTCCTATCTCGGTAATGAGTTCTGCGTAGACAGTATTAACGGAGTGCACCGTCGCCTCGATGAGGTTCATCGATCCGCCACCCTTTCCGTCGTAGTTGCGAATCAACCACGGGGCTTGACCCTTGATCGGAATTGTGAGTTCGCCGGGGGCCGGGTATTGCTTCTCCAAAGAGACCCCGGCCTCGAGTGCTGCAGCGAGAACAAAAGGCTTGAAGCTCGATCCTGCGGAGCGTTTACCCTGGCCCGCTAGGTCGTAGCGCGCCCACGGTTCGTCGCCATAAAAGTCTGATCCGCCTACGTAAGCGAGTATGTGTCCGTTGCGTGGGTCAATAGATACAACTGCAGCGGATGGATCTGTGGCTGGTGATGAGAGTGTCTTAGCCACTGCGTCTACCGCTTGAGCCTGCGCTCGTGGGTCGAGGGTTGTCTCTATGCGCAGGCCGCCTTGGTAGAGCAAGCGCTCGCGTTCTGCTGCAGTGGCTCCAAACTTCGGGTCGGAGAGAATGAAGGTTCTTACTCGCTCCACAAAATGAGGAGCTGCAGTGCGCTGAGTAGCGGGTGCTGCACCAACACCGAGCGGTGACGCAATTGCGGTGGCCTTATTCTCTGAGGGGAGACGCTTCAAAATCTCAATGCGGGATAGCACTTCGTTGCGTCGAGCGAGCGCTGCCTCAGGGTTCGTAAACGGGTCGTAGTCGCCCGGGGAGCGAATCAAGCCTGCAAGAAGTGCGCTCTCGGGGAGATTTAGCTCTCCTGCATCTTTTGCAAAGTATGTGCGTGCAGCAGCCTGCACTCCGTAAGCGCCATTCCCGAAGTAGATGAGATTCAGATACTTAGTGAGGATTGCCTGCTTCGAGTACTGGCGCTCTAACTGAACAGCTAAGAGTGCTTCTTTGATCTTTCGTGTAAATGTCTGCTCCGGACTGAGTAGCACAGCGCGAACGTACTGCTGCGTAATCGTCGATCCACCCTCAATTACCTTGCCGGATTTCAGGTCGCGTGTAAGCGCTCGCAGAATCCCGCGCGGGTCAACCCCGTCATGCTCGAAGTAGCGAGAGTCCTCGATAGCCACCACCGCTACTGGCAGGTAGTCGCCCATCTTCTCGAATGAAATCGCCTCGCGATCTTGCTCCGCATGGAGATTGGACATAGTCGTGCCATCACCCCAGAGAATTCGTGATGTCTCGGGTTGGGTCTTAGGTAGATCGACCTTGGTCGTATAAGAGCACGAGGCAAGGGTCGCTCCGGATACCGCGAGGCAGAGGATGGCAGCGAATGATCGCTTGGCAAGCCTTGGCCGCCGAGCGCTGAGTTTGTTAAAGGCCTGAGTACTCGACACGCCTCTCATTCTGACCGCATATGAGGCAATGAGAGGCTCACCCTGCGCCTGACTTGCTAGCGTCAACCCTCGTGACAAGCGTTGAGGACCAGATAAAGATTTTGACAGCGGGCACGGTCGACGTGATCTCGAAGGCCGACCTCAAGAAGAAGCTGAGCACGGGTAAGCCCCTGCGGGTCAAACTCGGCATCGACCCGACCGCATCGGATATCCACCTTGGATTCACGGTAGTTCTTCGCAAACTCCGCCAATTTCAGGATCTTGGCCACACTGCGGTCCTAATCATTGGAGACTTCACGGCTCAGGTAGGGGACCCGACGGGGCGCTCCGTAACTAGGCCACCGTTGACCCAAGAGCAGGTCGATGCCCACGCTGCAACATACGTTGAGCAGGTTCAATCGATTCTTGACTTCACGCCAGGGCGCATCGAGATTGTGCGTAACTCGGAGTGGCTTAGCAAGATCGACATGGCCGGGGTCCTTCGCCTTATGTCCCAGACAACTCTTGCTCGGATTCTTGAGCGTGACGACTTTACGAAGAGGTACCAAGAAGGATCCCCAATCTCTCTCTCGGAGCTCGTCTACCCCTTAATGCAGGGTTGGGATTCGGTGCAGGTTCGTGCCGATGTTGAGCTCGGTGGCACTGACCAACTCTTCAATAATTTAATGGGTCGCCAACTTCAAGTAGCCGAGGGGCAGGCACCCCAGGTTGTTATTACGACGCCGCTACTAGAGGGCCTTGACGGCGTTAAGAAGATGTCGAAATCTCTTGGCAATTACATCGGTATTGCAGAGGCGCCGGGCGAGCAGTTCGGAAAACTAATGAGCATCCCCGACGCACTCATGCCGCGTTACTTCGCACTAACAACTGGATGGTTGCCCGAGCGCGTTGATGAGGTTGTCGCAAGTATCGCGAGCGGTGAACTCGCTC
Organism: Actinomycetes bacterium; assembly: GCA_037132095.1. Lineage (GTDB taxonomy): Bacteria > Actinomycetota > Acidimicrobiia > IMCC26256 > IMCC26256 > IMCC26256. The sequence goes on along the minus strand of JBAXPT010000129.1, from coordinate 1,355 downwards.
CAGTTGCAGCGAAGCGTTTACTTGCGCGAACAATTGTGGACTTGTATCACGGTGAGGGTGCGGGTAAATCTGCAGAGGATGAGTTTGACCGTATATTTAAGGACGGATCAGCCCCAACAGATGTTCAAGAGTTTGTAATTACAAGCGGGGAATTTCCAATCACGCTTGCACGCTTGTTAGCTACCGCTGGTCTTGCAACGTCGAACAAGGAGGGCAGACGAAAGATCGAGCAGGGCGGTGTACGCATCGAAGGCGAGAAAGTAACTGACCCCGATGTAGAGGTAACCGCTGACGAGATAAACGGAAAACTTCTACAGCTCGGCAAGCGCGCATGGGCACGCATAATCGTTAGTTAACTCAGGGCGTAAAACTCGCAGTGCCGAGAGACGACACTTCAACCCGAATTACAACCAAGTAATCCAACTGATTAACGCCATCACGACAACTACGATGCTGATGCCGACAACAATGCGCGCACCTGCTCCGTCGCCTAGGCCCATCACTTCACCGATTGCTCGGCGCTCATCACGCTGGAGTCGCTGATTCTCGGTCGAGCTCCCTACCTTGGGTAGGTGCTGCGAGTGGCTAGGCTTGCGTGGCTTGGATCCTTTGTTTCCCATGGAAAAAAGACTATCGGCTCCGAGTTGACCTGAGGGTCACGGATCCGTATACTGATCCATCCCGCTCCGGGAATTGGTGCAACTCGCCACTATCGGAATCCGGGGCCGGCACGGACGCCATCGCAGCATTGGATTGACCCTCGGGTCGACCGATAGGGCGGTGGAGGAGTGACGGCCCGGGCTAAATCGGTTCCCTTCGGGGTACTGCTGCGCTCGGAATTCAGCTCCTTGAAAACGGAACAGTGACGCACAAAAGCCAGTGCGGGCGCGGCGATTTGAGCCTTCGGGCAATTTTCGGATGCGTCCACACCATCAGTAAGTCGGTCCGATCAAGGTACGCCTTGGTCCGGCCTGTTGCTCATCGGGTGCAGTTTCCCGGTGGGCGACTCTCAACGGATTATTTGGTCTCGCCTCAAACCATTCTTGAATGGGGAGATGCGGGGCTTAGATCTCGATGGAGAGTTTGATCCTGGCTCAGGACGAACGCTGGCGGCGCGCTTAACACATGCAAGTCGAACGTGAAGCGGGGCTTCGGCCCCGTGGAAAGTGGCGAACGGGTGCGTAACACGTGAGCAACCTGCCTCGGAGACCGGGATAACTCGGGGAAACTCGAGCTAATACCGGATGCCCTCCCCGGACCGCATGGTCTGGTGAGGAAATGGTCTTCCGCTCCGAGATGGGCTCGCGGCCTATCAGCTTGTTGGTGGGGTAATGGCCTACCAAGGCAACGACGGG
>JBAXPT010000128.1:0-5785 GCA_037132095.1 Actinomycetes bacterium | reverse complement strand
GAGCGCCTAGTAGGGGACATCGCTGAATTCCTTTCGAGTCTGCGCTAACTGCTCAGCTCTCTCCAATTACTCAGGTAGCACAACTCCCTCACGCTCTAGCAGAATACGCTTTATAAATAGGGACTCTTCGTCGTGTCCGCCACCATATCCTCCGAGGCTTCGGCGACCATTGCCCGCGCTACGGGCTACTCGGTGGCATGGGATGACGAAAGGAATTGGGTTGGCCGCCATTGCTGCTCCCACGGCGCGCGCTGCTCGTGGCTTGCCTGAGAGGGCCGCAAGTTCGCCGTAGGTAACAACCTCTCCCCAATGCACTTCGCGGGCAAGGGTCTCAAGGACTTCGTTATAAAACTCGGGCAACGGAGATGCAGATAAGTATGGAGTGAGTTCTGTGATTGCATCTTGTGCTGCTGACGCGTCGCCATCACACCAGGCTTGGATAGCAGCGGCGACTCGATCATCACAGCCAAGCGAGTAGCCAACAGGTGGTTGAGCTTTGCCTGTTGTCTGGAAGTCGGCTGGGAGAGATATCCGCTCAATCCCTTTTGGGCCAAGGGCTACACCAATCGCGCCGAAACGCGTTTGCTGGGACCACCAAATGGCTTGTGCATCTAGTGTCTCTCGAGCTTGCGGTTTACTCAGGGGACTAGACCGAGTGCACGTACATCTTCGCGCTCCCCGAGAAGCTCCTCAGTCGTGAGTCGAATTCGCTCTGCACTAAACGCGTCATGCGCAAGCCCCTCGACAACTCTCCAGTTGCCCGCACCGTCTGAGGCAACTGGGAATCCGAACTGAAGACCCTCAGGGACTCCATACTCACCCTTACTAACGACTGCGAGTGAAGCGAAATCCCCAGCAGGCGTCTCGCGCCAGACTGAGTTGACCGAATCGATAGCTGCATTTGCAGCAGAGGCCGCTGATGATGCGCCGCGTGCTTCAATGATTTTCGCACCACGTTGCTGAATCGTTGTCAAGAAGTCGCCCTCTAGCCATGCGCGGTCTGTGATGACATCGGTCGCAGGCTTGCCGCCGATAAGCGTGTTCCCAAAGTCAGGGAACTGCGTTGCCGAGTGGTTTCCCCATACTGCGATATTTGTTACCGCATCTACAGAGACGCCTGCTTTTTTTGCCAACTGCGTCTGCGCACGGTTTTGATCCAGGCGAGTCATTGCGAACCATCGGTCTGCCGGGACATCTGGTGCGTTGGAGCGAGCGATAAGGCAGTTCGTGTTACAGGGGTTTCCAACCACGAGGACTCGAATATCACTACTGGCGTGAGCATTGATTGCCTCGCCCTGTGGCTTGAAGATTCCGCCATTGATCTGGAGCAGGTCGCCGCGCTCCATACCGGCCTTACGTGGGATCGATCCAACGAGCATTGCCCATGAAGATCCGTCGAACGCTGTCTTTAGGTCTGTGGTTCCCTCCACCCCTGCTAGGAGTGGGAACGCGCAGTCGTCGAGTTCCATGATGACGCCCTCAAGCGCCTTCATTCCTGGCTCAATCTCAAGGAGTCGCAGCACGACTGGCTGGTCTGGTCCGAGTAACTGCCCTGAGGCGATCCGGAAGAGGAGGGCGTAGCCAATCTGACCTGCTGCGCCGGTGACAGTTATATGAACGGGGGTTTTAGAAGCCATGGGTGGAATCTATCCCCGAGGAGGGATTTCCCCCGAAAATCTGCTCCCTAGTTCTGAGCAGTCTGGGTTTTAAGCGACTCTGCTTAGATATTGGAGAGAAGCAAGGACCGAGCCTCTCCTAGTCGGGCTATCCGATCGGCGGCGCCGTCTAGATCCCCTCCGTGGTCGGGGTGAGCGGTTCTCAGGAGTCGCCGGTACCTGCGCTGAATCTCTTTACGATCGATCTTTGACTCGGGGCTCATCCCGAGTACCTCCATTGCCCATCTGAGTTCTGCATCTACTCCGATCCAGCGCTCTTGATCATGATCCCAGAGCCCAAACCTCTCCCCCGCTCCCGATCCGGCGACTGCCTCGGCAGGGCTCGCCCTCCCTGGCCGCTCCCCCGCAATCCCTTGCTCAAGAAGTCTGATTCGGAGACCGCGGGTCTGCGCCCCTCGCCGCTTCATTGCTTTTCTAAGAGCCTTTAAATACGGATCTCTATCGGGTGTAGAAATCTGCGAGATCGCCATCAAAATGCCGAGGACTTGGGTCTCGGGGAGCGCATGCACATCGATCTCTACGATGATTCCTGCACCGTCGTCTATTACGCGATGGCGCGACCTATCTAGTCCGTGGGTATCCGACTGGAGTCTGTGTTGGAGATGTATCGACGGAATCTCAAGGCTCTCATCAGAGATGCTGGTGATGAGATGCTCAATCTCTTTATATTTTGATTTATCTATGCGCCTGATGAACTCAGTTGATACGGCAGTTATTAAATCCGGACCGGCAGAGCCAATTGATGTTGGAAGATACGAAGGGTCAATAGCAACTCGACGCGTCGGCATGTGCAGGCGCGTGTGCCGAATATTTAGCTCGGCGAGTACAACCGCGTTCATTACATCCGGTCTACGACAGCCTGAGCGAACTCGGAGGTCTTAACCTCGTGGGCGCCCTCCATTAGGCGCGCGAAGTCATAGGTGACGACCTTGTCCGCGATGGCTGCCTCGATGCCGGCGACGATCATCTCTGCTGCTGCATTCCATCCAAGGTGCTCCAGCATCATCACGCCCGAAAGGATGACGGAGCCAGGGTTCACCTTGTCTTGTCCTGCATACTTTGGAGCAGTTCCATGCGTGGCCTCAAAGATGCCGTGCCCGGTTACGTAGTTAATGTTCCCACCCGGAGCGATACCGATACCACCAACCTGTGCTGCGAGAGCATCAGATAGGTAGTCGCCGTTTAGGTTCATCGTTGCGATGACATCAAAGTCCTCTGGGCGAGTCAGCACCTGCTGGAGCGTGATGTCCGCGATTGAGTCTTTTACAAGAATTTTGTCGCCTGGATCTCCCCCGCAGTCGTCCCATCCGACTGCAACATCAGCAAACTCATCACGCACAATCTCATACCCATAATTGCGGAAAGCGCCCTCGGTAAACTTCATGATGTTTCCCTTATGAACAAGCGTCACAGACTTCCGGCCACTTGTCTTTGCGTACTCAAGCGATGCACGAATTAGGCGCTTAGATCCAAACTCTGAGATCGGCTTAACACCGAGTCCGGATCCAGGGCGGATCTCCCAACCGAACTCCTCTCGGCAGAACTCGAGAAGACGAGTCGCTTCGCTGCTGCCGCCCTCGAGTTCAAATCCCGCATAAACATCCTCAGTATTTTCCCGGAAGATGACCATGTCTACAAGCTGTGGTCGCTTGACTGGGCTCGGCACGCCTTGGAACCAACGGACCGGACGTAGACATACGTAGAGGTCGAGGAGTTGACGAAGAGCAACATTGAGGCTTCTAATGCCGCCGCCGATTGGAGTCGTTAGAGGGCCTTTTATTCCAATGAGATGATCGTTAAAGGATGCAACCGTCTCGTCTGGGAGCCAGTTACCAGTCTGGTTAAATGCTTTCTCTCCAGCAAGTACCTCAAGCCAAGAAATTTTGCGCTTGCCTCCGAATGCTTTCTCGACAGCTGCATCGAGAACCAACTGCGCTGCAGGCCAAATGTCGACGCCGGTCCCGTCACCCTCGATGAATGGGATGATCGGCTGATCAGGGACGTTTAGTACTCCATTGGTGAGGGTTATCTTCTCTGGCATCTCATGCATCCTTGTGTTGGTTTGATATTGAGGTTCTTAAATCTTGAAGTCTTGTCAGCCGACAATTAATGCCACTAAGAAATTACTGCCACTAAGAGAGTTAGGGCATAGACGGCTGCTACTCCCCCCATCATGACCCAGAGAGCGCTGCGACCTAGGGGTCGGGGGCGTTCGGGGGCATCGTTTGCTAGCCAGAGGTGGCAGCAGGTACAGCGATCTTCGCCGGGCGGGATGAACTTGTCGCAGATTATGCAGTGCTCTGCTTCAAATGCCCTATCGCTTGGGTTTGGCGGGAGGTAGCCGTCAAGAGGCCCGGTCATGGCGCCCCGGCGCTTCGCTCTGCCGCCGCTACTGCGTTTGAGAGAAGCATTGCTCTAGTTGTTGGCCCGACTCCCCCTATGCGCGGAGTAATCCATCCTGCGACCTCGGCACACGACTCGTCGATATCCGGAAGCAGGCGACGACCTTCTCCAAAACTGATTCCCGCGCTCACAAGAGCTGCGCCTGGTTTGACCATCTCCGGTGTTACAACCGATGGACTACCAACCGCAGAGATCAAAATATCTGCCTGACGCGTGTAGTAACTCAGATCGGGCACGCCCGTGTGAATAACTGTTACAGCAGCGTTAGCATGGGCGCGTTTTAGCGCTAGCAAATTTGCTAACGGGCGGCCGATCGTCAGCCCACGCCCGATGATCACAACATGCTTGCCTTCAATCTCTACTCCGTTGAATGCGAGGAGCGCTTGGATGCCCGCGGGCGTACAAGGAATAGGAGCGTTGGATCCCATAACAAGGCGACCAAGGTTGACCGGGTGGAGTCCGTCTGCATCTTTGCTCGGGTCAATCGCCATTAGCGCAGCTTCGTCATTAAGACCGTTTGGAAGCGGAAGTTGAACAATAAATCCATCTATTTCGGGATTCACATTGCATCGATTTATAGCGGCAATAACATCAGCCTGCGTTGAGGTGGCTGGGAGATCCTCGCGGAAAGAGTTGATACCAATCTCTGCACAATCTTCGTGCTTCATTCGAACATATGCTGCGCTGTTCAGGTCTTCGCCCACAAGAACTGTTGCAAGTCCAGGGGTAATACCTCGTTCCCGTAACGCAAGCGCTCGAGCGTGTAGATCCGCTTTGACATGATTAAGAAAAGCATTGCCATCAAGCAGAGATGCAGTCATGTGTTGCTCCTCAATACGTTCTTCACAAGCTCAAAATCTAATGCACTAGTTAGCCGTGCCTTAATGCAGAAAGTGCCGCTCGCCGGTAAAGATCATCGCCAAACCCAATTCATCTGCTCTCGCTATAACCGCATCATCCCTGACTGACCCGCCTGGCTGAACAACCACAGCAACCCCTGAGCTCGCTGCTGCCTCAACTCCATCTGGGAAGGGGTAGAAGGCGTCACTTGCGCATGCGCCACCTGCGGCTCGGCCTGCTGCCTTCTTGGCTGCGATCTCTCCGGACTCGACACGGTTCTGTTGGCCTGCGCCGATTCCTACTGCCTGCCCACTACGAGCGAGCACAATCGCATTGGACTTCACATGGCCACAGACGCGCCACGCGAACTCTGCATCGGCCCACTGCTCCTCGGTTGGGGTCGCTTTGGTGACCACACGCCACTCATCTCGTGAAGAGATAAAACTATGGGCCTCCTGAACCAAAAAGCCGCCGGAGATTTGTCGGAGGTGCAGCGCATCGCTTCCGGGGGGAGTTGCCTCGAGTAGCCGAGTATTTTTCCGCTTCTTGCGAAGGACATCTAGAGTCCCATCCTCAAAACCGGGTGCGATCACTAAATCAGCCTGAGGCCCGTCAGCCATTGCTAGGGCGGTCTTCAGATCAAGCGGCCGATTAAGCGCAATGATTCCGCCGAATGCTGATCGCTCATCACAAGCAAGCGCCCTTTCGTAGGCATTAACTAGATCTACTGACGTTGCTGCGCCGCATGGATTGGCATGCTTGATGATCGCTACTGCAGGTTCATGCCCGAGGTCGTGGGCAAGTTGCCACGCGGCCTCGGTGTCGTAAATGTTGAGGTATGAAAGCGCAACTCCACCATGTTGAAT
>JBAXPT010000127.1:0-5852 GCA_037132095.1 Actinomycetes bacterium | reverse complement strand
CCATGGCGGTCTCGGCACCTCGACGCAGTTCGCGCTCAACTCCGGCTTCGATGCACTCGCCGAGGCGAATCGATTCGTCGTCGTGTACCCCGACGGGATCGGCAACCTCGCGGACGGCACGGGATTCCAGACGTGGAACGGCGGGTACTGCTGCGGTCCCGCGGCCGCCAACACCGTCGACGACGTCGGATTCATCCGTGCCGTCATCGACCGGGTCCGCACGCAGTTCGCCATTGATCCGAACCGCACGTTCGCAGCAGGGCACTCGAACGGCGCCATCATGGCGTACCGACTCGCGTGCGAACTGTCCGATCGGATCGTTGCGATCGGCCTCCAGGCCGGCAGTCTCGGGGTCGACACGTGTGCGCCGAGCCACCCGGTCTCCGTGTTCCACCTCCACGGCACCGCCGACACGAACCACCCGATCGCCGGCGGAACCGGCACGGGCATCTCGGGCGTGGTCTTCCGGCCGGCTCGCGCTGCGGTCGATGCCCTCGCGAACGCGAACCACTGCACCGGCACACCGAAGGTCGCCGTTGACCCCTCGAACAGGGAGGTCACCTCGACGACGTGGTCGCCCTGTGACGGGACCACTGCGGTGCAGTACGTCGTGGTGCAGGGCGCCACCCATGCATGGATGGGGCATCCCGCAGCGTCGGCGCTCGCGGCCTCCTACGTGGGCGAGCCGTACCCGAAACTCGACGCCAGTCGCGCCATCTGGTCGTTCCTCGCTGCCCACCCGCGGACCTGACCCCACGACGAGTGCTGCGCAGGACCATTCGGAGCGACGAGGTGAAGTGCGGTCACACCGGGGCGGCGTTTATCTACTGCGCCGAGAATCTGGTCGGTGAACCTCAGACCGAGGTGCACGATTATGTCGCTATGTAGCCGTGCTCTCCGCTGTTCATCAATGGCAACCCGATGGCGCCATTTCGGCAGCCAGAAGTCGTTAGCTAGGTCCACATCAGCCTCAGCATTTGATCCGACGATTGTCACTCCGCTGCGCGTCGGGATTGCAAACGCTGCCCCACCCCAATCGTCGATGGGCAATGACAGCGGGAACCGGAACCGGCGGACGGCGTAAGCAACGGAGAACCATTCAAACCCAGTAGAGGGTCGCAGCCAATCGAGATGGTCGTCAACCGAAACGACTGCGAGATCGTTGAGCCTGTTCTCCCAGCGGACGCTCCTGCGCCGACCCTGCCCTGGCAAAGAGATGATCACCGGCGGTGGTAACGACTCAAAAAGTTCGAGCGAGTCGGCCGAATCAGATCGTGCCTCGGCGCGCTTTGCTGGGGTGGTCCCGTCCTTCTTTGCCCTGCCCATGCATCAATTATGACACTTTGAGCACCCTTATGGAAGGGGCATGGGACAAGCTTCCGCTTACTAGTGTCGAAGGGGGGACTTGAACCCCCACGCCCTTACGGGCACTAGCTCCTTAAGCTAGCGCGTCTGCCGATTCCGCCACTCCGACGTGGAGCCGACACTTTAGCGCGTACCCTTCACCGATTCTCTAGCCCGGCATAACTAGAGAAGATGCCACCAAGAGCGTCGACACTGAGAGCCTTCACAGTGCTGCGAGCGATGAACCTAGATCGATACTGAACGACGGGCTTGACGGCAACCTGAAGAAGGATCTCCCGCTCTGCTTTGGCATATAGCCCGGCACGCTTCCTAGCGTCGCCCGTGGTTGAGGCTGAGATAACCAGTAGGTCCGAGGCTAAGGATTGTATGTGGGAAACGTTCTCTGGTGCACCAGATGCGAATACAGGGAATAGGAATGCCTCAGCACTCGGGTCGAGTGCTACCCATCCGAGGCGGAACAGGTCGGGCTCTCCGTTCGCCAAGAAATCGTCGTAATCGGATATCGGGTGTGGCCTCGGGGTGGTCTCGATCCCTGCGGCCCGCAGTTGCGCCTGCGCGGCCAGTGCGAGATTTGCCTGCGCTGGCGTGTCGTCATAATCAATGGAGAAAGTCGGCACTCCCCCGGCAGGGAACGCTCTAGCTAATGCTGCTTTCGCTGCAGCGAGGTTGAAGTCGCAGACATTTTTACAAGGGTCCTCACCGTGCCCAGCCACAGTCTCGGGCAGAACACCATTAGCCACCCCTACCGTTGGCCCAAAGGTTTTGCGGACCAAGGAGACTGAATTAAGAGCACGAAGAATGGCCTCTCGGAAATCGACATTTGCGAATTTAGGGTTCTCTAGGTTCAACGCATAATTAGAGACAGCGACATAGGGTGCAGACACCGGCCGAAGTCCTCCTTTGAAGGTAACTCCAGCCTCGCGAGTAATTGCGGCAATATCTGCGTTACCTGTCTCAACAGCAGTCGCCGCCTTATCAGCCGTATCGTATTTTGTGATACGAATCTTTTGAGCTCCTGGCCCCCTAAGCCGAGTCATCTCCCAGTCCCCATCCTTAATACCTGAGACGCGGTACGGCCCGGTACCAAACAGTCCGCCAGGTTCATCCACATCTGGGGCAACTATCCCTAACCCGGGGTGGCCGAGCGAAATTGGGAATGTCGAATCAGGTCTAGAGATGGTAAAAACGACGGTCGTCGCATTCTTAGCGACTATCCCCTCCAATGGGCCTCCAGTCGAGTGCGCCGCGTCGTAGCCGACTACCTCAGATAGGAGTCCGGCGATTGGCGAGCGCGTCCCTGGCGCCACCACCCGCTCTAGCGAAGCCTTTACATCAGCAGCACCGACAAGAGCGCCTGCGGAGAACCGTGCACGCTGATCAATAGTGAATATGAAAGATGTCTGCTCCTTATTTCCGCGCCACGATTTAGCTAGCCCTGGCAGCACCTCAGAAGTGCTCGGATCGAGCTGCACGAGAGGGAGACTTATCAACTCGGCGAGCGATATTGACTCCGGATTTGAAGCGACGGCAGGGTCAAGCGTGGTGGTAGCAGAGACAGCGAATCGCAGAAGACCTAAACGTTTCGGAGTCTCCTTTGACTCCCCTGTGCTGCAACTAAGCGAGGAGAGGAGCGCTGCAGTTACGCAGATAGCGCTAAACGCACGCCGTGTCGATAGCGGGCTCAGAGCACTACCTCGGTAGTTGAGAAATGGCACGCTGATACCTGTACCGCGCTCAATCCGTGCGGGGCCAATTCGGGCACGACCTCGGCGCACAAATCCTCGGCCTTCCAGCAACGCGTACGGAATCGGCACCCGCTAGGAGGGTTGGAGGGGCTTGGAACATCGCCTTCAAGTATGCGTCGTTTACGCAGACGTTCTTTACGCGGATCAGGGATCGGCACTGCACTTAGTAGTGCCTGCGTGTAGGGATGTTGTGGATTTTCATAGACATCATTTGCCGGACCCATCTCAACGATCTGCCCTAGATACATTACGGCCACTGTGTCGCAGATGTGTCGCACTACAGATAGATCATGTGCAATAAACACATACGCCAAACCTAAGCGCTCTTGAATATCCTCAAGGAGATTCACAACCCCAGCTTGGATGCTTACATCAAGCGCTGAGACGGGCTCGTCGAGGATCAATAGCGATGGCTCGAGCGCAAGTGCTCGTGCGATCCCTATTCTCTGGCGCTGCCCTCCAGAAAACTCGTGGGGGAAACGAGTTGCGTGCTCAGGATTCAGACCGACTAACTCCATTAACGATCTGACCCGTTCGTCCCCGCCGTCGCTATATCTTCCATATATGCGCAGGGGTTCTGCGATCGTGGAGTGCACAGTCATTCGCGGATTTAGTGACGCATAGGGATCTTGGAAGACCATCTGCATTCGCGCGCGCAGCGCTCTGAGTCTGCGGCCGTCAGCTTTCGTTACGTCGACGCCCTCAAACTCAATCGAACCAGAGGTTGCATCGATGAGGCGAGTGAGCATACGGCCTGTAGTTGATTTTCCACACCCTGACTCCCCGACTATTCCGAGGGTATCGCCGGGACTTACTGAGAACGAAACCCCCGAGACAGCCTGAACAGCCCCTGTTCGACGACGGAGGAACCCGCTACGAATGGGGAACTCTTTAACTAGGTTCTTGACCTCGAGTATTGGACTTGGGAGAGAGGATTCGTTCATGACTTGGCGCCAAGAAGGTTGACCGCTTTGTCGGGGAAGTGACAGGCAGCCATGTGCGATGAGCCCAAATCGTCGAAACTCGGCTTCTCGTTGATGCAGCGCTCTTGATCGGCCACCGCGCAACGTGGGTGGAATGCACACCCAGACGGAACAAATACCAGACTCGGGGGCTGCCCATGAATGCGGTAGAGCCGAGAACTGGAGTCTGTGCGTCGGTCAAGCCTTGGAAGAGACTCAAGCAAGCCTGCGGTATACGGGTGTCTGGGCTCGTAGAAAATTTCATCAACGGTACCGATCTCTGCCTGTCGGCCTGCGTACATCACCATCACCCGATCTGCAGTCCCAGCGACAACGCCGAGGTCATGAGTGATGAGCATCACCGAGGTACTTGTTCGATCCTGTATTCGTCGAAACACGTCTAGAACCTGGGCCTGAATTGTTACATCAAGAGCTGTAGTTGGCTCATCAGCGATAAGAACAGCTGGATCGTTAGCAAGAGCCATTGCGATCATGGCGCGTTGGCGCATTCCGCCGGAGTATTCATGCGGGTACTGCCCCGCACGCTCTCCAGGGTCAGGAATCCCCACAACCTCGAGCAGCTCAATCACTCGGCCTTTACGCTCAGACTCCGAGGCCCCGTTCTGATGAACCTTGAGCGCCTCAAGAATCTGAGCACCAACAGTAATTACAGGGTTCAAAGCAGCCAAGGCATCTTGGAAAATTACAGAAATCTCTGCTCCGCGAATACTTCGCATCGATTTCTCAGATTTGCCTAGGAGCTCCTCACCTCTGAACTTAATGCTTCCCTCAACAACCGCATATTTCGGAAGCAGCCCCATTATTGCCATCGCAGAGACGCTCTTGCCCGAGCCGCTCTCACCAACAATTCCGAGAGTTTCTCCCTCGAAAAGGTCGTAGGTAACACCATCTACTGCGCGCACGAGACCGTCAGGCGAAGGGAACGACACTTGAAGATCGATTATCTCGAGAACCGGCTTCGATGTCATCCGTTGCTCCCGTAAGGGTCTAAAGCATCGCGAAGTCCGTCACCTAGAAAATTGACCGCGAGAACGGTTATGAGAATCATCATTCCTGGGAAATATATGAGATAGGCCTGAGGAGTCCCGACATATCCACGCGCACTGCTGAGAAGGTTCCCCCAAGAAGTGGCTGGTAACTGCACACCGAAACCAAGATAAGAGAGGGCAGACTCCGTGAGAATTGCACCGGCGACTCCAAGAGTGGCCCCAACCAATATCGGACCTAAGCAATTAGGAATTATGTGCCGAAATACAACCCGCATTGGACTCGCGCCGATGGATCGTGCGGCCTCGACGAACTCCCGCTCTCTTAACGCTAGAACCTGACCGCGAACAACACGGGCCTCCCCCATCCAAAAGAGTGCAGCTAATGAAAGGGCAATCACAACTTGAGTCGATCCAAAACCTTGAATAGCGATCGCCAAAACAACTAATTGCGGAATCACTAGGAACAAGTCAGTGAGGCGCATCAAACCTTGGTCTGCCCACTTTCCAAAATATCCAGAGATTGCCCCTACGACGGTTCCAAGCACCGTGCTTAAGAATGCAACCGTTAGACCTATACGTAGTGAGGTGCGACCCGCATAGAGGATCTCACTGAGCAGGTCGCGCCCAAGCTCATCGGTACCAAGCCAGTGGTGCGAATTTGGCCCGACTGCTCCGATTAAAAGATCCTGTTGATTCGCCGGAAATGGCGCCACGAGATTTGCGGCGAAACAAGCAAAAATCAAGAGGATTAATAAGACGAGCGAGAATAC
>JBAXPT010000126.1:0-5926 GCA_037132095.1 Actinomycetes bacterium | reverse complement strand
GCTCCTCGCCGTAGTGGCGCAGCTCTACGCGGTTGCCATCAGGGTCGAGCACGTAGAGACCCCAGCCGATACCGCGCGCCCCGTATAGCCGTCTTGGCTCCCCCTCGGTCTCAATCACTCCGCTCGCGTGCAATGCATGAAGATCAGCATCGTCTACGACAAGACAGAAATGGTTGAGGTTCTCGCCAGAGCGTTCGCTGCTCAGGAAATCAATAATTGCAGAGTCGTTGATCCTCAGAGATGGAAACGGAGCCTCGCCTCGTCGCCATTCATTGACGCGAACCGGCTCAAGACCTAGGTGGAGCATGTACCAACTTAGAGAGACCTCAACATCAGAGACGTTGAGTACTAGGTGATCGAACGAACGTGCTCTCATAGCGCTTTTAACTACCCTTCTTCTGGCCCTTTGTCTGGCCTTTCCTCTGGCGATGTTCAGAGACTTTTGCTCTATTCCCACAGGTTGACATACTGCACCACCGACGCGTGCGGCTGCGCGTTGTATCAAAGAACGCCTTGCTGCACTCCGGAGCGTCACAGACTCGAATCCGACTCCAGCCTCCGCCTTCAGATAAGGCAGCGATAGCGAGAACGAAGAGAGCAGGAATGCTCGCCGAACCAATGGCAGCGCTTGAGAGCATTGGTATACCTTCATCGTCTACGCGCAGCACGATTTGAGCCTTCGCGCTTATCTCCTCTAGCCCTTGAGAGCTCTTCGATGAAGGCTCCTTAAGGGAGGCAGCAACGGCAGCGCGCAGATCACGCATAATTGCCAAGAGTGTCTCGTCGACCTTTAACTCAGCCTGATCAATCTCTAACGCACTACAGAATGCTCTGAACCGTTCGGGGTCGAGAAGCGCGTCTCCACCAGCCGCAGACTCCGAGTTCAACAGCGCAATGATCCGAGAAGCTGATTCGGAGGTCCGTGTAATCATGGGGCCTGAATCTGTGCAGGGAGAGGTGGAGTCCGTAAGCGCGACGCTATCGATACTCCTGCAAGTACAGCGACTAGATCGATGCACGCATTAATTACGAGACCGCTCGATGGACTCCAGCCTGATCTCTCACCGAATGCCACAAGCGCCCCGCCGATACCAATCCCTATTGCGCACCCAAGTACATCGGCTAGTTGCAGTGCGGAGGACGATCTGCCCTCGCTGCCCTTCTCTGCGCCACCGAGCACAACGAGGCTAATTGGAGCGTATGCGAACCCCATCCCGAATCCACCGACACCCCAGGCAACGGCAAACATGAAGACCGACACCGATGTCGATACTGCAATACAGAAAAGCAGAATGGCGACTCCGATGATTGCGAAACCAGCGCGCACTAAGAGCGGCGGATGCAGGCGCTGGACGTAGTGAGACTGTATCCACGAGCCAGTTGTCCAGCAGAGAGCGCCGACGGTAAGAGCGAAACCGCCCATTGCTACGGATCCCCCTCGGACATCCTCTACTGCAAGCGTTATAAATGCATCTACCCCGAAGAATGCAAACGTGAGCAGCCCGCGAGAGAGCACTGCAGCAGGGATTCCTGGCAGAGCGCGCAGCGTTCCCGCAGGAACAAGCTTTCTAAAAGCGTTTACCGCTATTGCTCCACCGATCGCACAGAGCGCAAGGAGAGCGAATAAATTTTGAGCGAGGAGCCCACCGAGGAATAACCCACTCCCTAGGGCCACCTGAATCGCATCTGCAAGCGATGCAGGCGGCTCTGCATCCGGCGACCTATCCGTTGGCGGGAGCTTTCGCATCGGAGGCGCTGCAAGAAGCGCAGCGATGGCAACTATCGGAACAATCCCTGCGAATACCCAGCGCCACCCAAACGCCGACGCGACGACTGCCGCGATTGCAGGCCCCATGAGGCTCGGGACTACCCAAGCTGTTGAGAGCATCGCAAACATCCGTGGCTGCAGATGCGATGGGTACGCGCGCCCAATAACTACGTATGCAACAGCGGGGATTACTCCTGCTCCGAGTCCTTGAATCGCCCTCGCACCGACAAGCACCTCCATGCTCGGGGCTAAAGCGCCAATGATGAGCCCTAGTGCTAGAAGCACCAACCCAATTAAGAAAGGGCGCTCTGGCCCATAGCGGTCAGCCGATGAACCTGCAACGACAATCCCAACAAGTTGTGCAAGTAAGAACGCGCTGAAGACCCATCCGTAGAGTGAGATGCCATTTAGATCTCGGCTCACCTTGGGCATCACTGTTGCAATAGCAAGCGCCTCAAACCCAACAAGCGTGATGACTAAGAGCAAGCCAATGGTCGTGGCTCTGCGATGCGGGGCGAGTACTCCGTCACGCGATTCACTCGCCATTCAAATCAACCCCGTCGCAGAGCACCCAATTGGATTTTCCTACTTAGGAAACTCCATACCACCCGGCATTGCTAGGCCAACATGCTGTAGTTGCTGAGCAAATATCTTGTTGAAGTTCTCAGAGACACCCTCGACATCCCATCCACCCTCGCGGTACATGTAACCAATCTGCATTGGGTGACGGTAGATCGTGTAGGCGAAGTCTGTACGCCCAAGAATCTGTCCATTTACGTGAGCCGCCTCCTCAGATGCGAGCCAGGTAACCATAGGAGCGTTGAGGGCGGGGTTTGCCTCGGGTGGAGGCGCCTCGCCTGTGCGTGCGAATAGGGCCTCGGTCATGCGCGTGGCACCAGCAGGCGACATTGCGTTGACGGTGATTCCATATTTACCGAGTTCAATAGACCAGACGAATGTCATACCCATGATCGCTGCCTTAGCGGCTCCATAGTTGGTCTGGCCAAAGTTTCCGCGAAGCCCAGCCTGCGAGGTGATGTTGATGATGCGCCCATAACCCTGCTCCTTCATCAGCTCCGCAGCGTGGCGCGCAGTGTTGAAGGTTCCGTACATGTGCACCTTTACAACTGCATCAAAGTCCTCAGGGGTCATCTTGAGCAGCGAACGGTCGCGGACGATGCCAGCGTTGTTCACAAGAATGTCGATCTTTCCGAAGTTCTCAACAGCGGTCTGGATGATGCGCCCAGCGCCATCGAAATCAGCAACAGAGTCATACGAGGGAACTGCCTTACCGCCGAGTGCCTCAATATCGCGACAAGTCTGCGCCGCTGGATCCTCTTCGCTCCCCTGTCCATCGAGGCTTACCCCAACATCGTTGATAACGACGCTCGCACCCTGGCTCGCCATTGAGAGCGCAAACTCTCGACCAATACCTCTACCTGAACCGGTGATTACCGCGACTCTTCCATCAAGTAAACCCATTGATTGCTCCCTTTTCTCCGTTGAATATTTTAGTTAGTTAGTTAAGAGTTTTTTGGTTATAAAAATTGGCTTAGAAAAATATGTGGCGGCTACTGCGCTACAGCGACGGTTGCGGTGCCGTTCAGTTTCTCTTCTCCGTCTGCGTTCACAACACTTAGCGTTAGTTCAGCGCGCCCTTCGCCAGAGACCTCATCAGTGCTTAGTGATGAAACAGTCGCCGTTGAGGTAAGAGTCTCACCTGGCCAGACCTGCTTTGCGAAGCGCACATCGAGCTGGCGCAGTGCCGTGGGGCCAAACCAGTCTTTAACTGACCTAGCGGCGATACCTGCGGTCAGCATCCCGTGCCCAAATACTGACGGGTTGCCATACTGCTGGGCCATGGCGTCGTCGTGATGCATTGGGTTGAAGTCACCAGAGGCTCCCGCATAACGAACAAAGTGGGTGCGCCCAATCCCCTCAATTACTAAGGGAGCAGATGTATCCCCAACCGCGAGATCACTGAATGACACTGCATCTGAGGTACTCACTTGTTACAAATCCTCCGCGTTATTTAGCCATCGCCTTGGCCGTTATCTGAACCGGCGAACGGGCTGCAGCGTACCCGCATCCTTTTAGCCTTAGCCGCTCCGAGCGGGAAAGAAAGCCCCCAACTGCGACAAAGCGCCTTCCAGCGTGACAGCATCAACACATGTCGACACTTGTTTGCTTCCACGCCCACCCGGATGATGAGGCGATGACTACCGGTGGAACCATTGCCCTGGCTAGCGACGCAGGGCATCGCGTTGTTCTTGTGGTTGCGACCCGCGGCGAAGAGGGCGAGGTGGCTGATGGAGTCGTAGCCGAGGGCGTTGGGCTCGGCGAGCATCGCAGTGCCGAGCTTGAGGCTGCAGCGATAGCCCTTGGTATCCACAGGGTTGCGTACCTTGATTTTCGCGACTCCGGAATGGCGGGCGAGGAGTCAAACCTAAATCCAGAGTGTTTTGCTCAGCAAGATGTTGAGTACGCCGCGCGGCGCCTCGCAGATATCTTGATCGAGGAGTCGGCCGATGTGCTGACCGTCTACGACGAGCACGGCGGTTATGGGCACCCTGACCACATACAGGTTCACCGCGTAGGAGTTCGCGCCGGAGAGATCGCCGGTACGCAGCATGTCTATGAAGCAACGATCGACCGCGACCATTTGATAGCCCTCATGAAAGCGCGCCCCGACGATCTAATTGAAGACTCTCCCCTGCCGGAGAACCCAGAGGATCTCAACCTCGGGGTCGCAAGCCACCTCATCACTACTCGCATCGACGTAACTAGCGTTGTTGATCGCAAGCGTGCAGCAATGGCTGCCCATGCAAGCCAAATCCCCGAGGACTCCTTCTTCCTCAACATG
This sequence comes from Actinomycetes bacterium, assembly GCA_037132095.1. GTDB lineage: Bacteria > Actinomycetota > Acidimicrobiia > IMCC26256 > IMCC26256 > IMCC26256. The sequence goes on along the minus strand of JBAXPT010000126.1, from coordinate 1,295 downwards.
CCCGTTGAGATCTACGCTCTCGCCTTTGGAACAGAGTGGTTCACAAGGCGCGGAGCAGCCGAAGGAACCGCGGAGACCTCCCTACCTCTATAAGGGAAGCGCTCCTAAATCTCTAAGCCCAAATGGCCTCAGGATTTATTGCTAATCTCACAAAATTCGCTAAACCAATTCCCGACACCAATTCTCAAGACCAATTCTCAGCCGCGTCTTCCGATATCGCGATTGAACAACCTCTATAAGTTGAACAGGAGAACAATGCGCAGGTCCTATCTACTCAGAGCAACCGTTCTAGCCACAGTCGCGTCATTAGCGATCCCAGGACTCGTCTCAACCTCAGCGTATGCAGGCGCTGGAACAATGGTCAGCGTTACTCAGGTTGCAAGATATGCGCCTTTCGCAAAGCCTGGCCCCTACGCAGCCGGCGTGACCACGATCAAGCTCGACGATCGCTCTGTTGAGGTTTGGTACCCCGCTAATAAGTCCAGCGCTAAGGGTAAGAAGAAAGACAGTTATTACCTTCGCGACTGGCTTCCTATAGCCATTCAAGACCTGCTCGACGCGAAGGGCGTAAATCCCCCCTTCAAGACTGATGCCTACAGGGCACTACCCGTTGCCAAGGGAGCCTTTCCCCTGCTCGTGTTTAGCCATGGAGCAGGTGGATACCGCGACCAGAGCACATTCCTCACTACACACCTAGCAACATGGGGATTCGTAGTTGCCTCACCTGATTTTCTAGAGCGCGGCATCGCATCGCAACTCGGTGGAGCACCAACTACACCCAAGGCAAATCTCGAGGTCTACGACGAGACAGTTGCCAAGATCCGCGAGGTAAATGCAGCCTCTAAGGGACTTCTTCATGGGCACATAAAGACTAAGAAGATAGGTGTGCTTGGGCACTCTGCTGGTGCGCGAGGATCAATCGAGATCGCTGCCTCGAGGGATGACGTAATCGCTTATGCGCCGCTTGCTGGAGCAGGTTCTGGCGGGACGCGCGGAACGGTCACAATCCCCGCAATTATTCCTCCGTCGAAGCCAAATATTTTCATTGCTGGCAATCAAGACGGTGTTATCCCGATTGCAGGAATACAGACTTATTTTGACGACGTCGTTGCACCGAAACGAGGCGTCTGGGTAGAGGGATCAGGGCACCTAACCGCTTTCAGTGATATCTGTGAGATCGGGAAGGGTGGCGGCGGCATAGTTGCTATCGCTCGCGAAGCAGGGCTGCCTGTACCCGAGAACCTTGCACGCCTCGGTGAGGACGGATGCAAGCCACCGGCTCTCAAGGCCTCAAC